>CAZFWQ010000499.1:0-1676 GCA_964522755.1 uncultured Oscillospiraceae bacterium
CCAGGCCCGAGGACAATCAGATCGGCTTCATTCAGGGCCTCCAGAACCAAATCCAGGGGTTTCACCGCAGCGCTGTCAAACCGGATTTTCCTGATTCGGCCCGGATGGTGCCGATGGTGGGACCCGATGCTAGATTCCCCCCTGAGAAGCGTCCCGTCATGCAATTCGGCCACCAGCGAAACGTCCTGTTCGGTGACCGGGAGCACGCTCCCCGTGACGGCCAGGACTTCTCCGGTAAAGCGAACGGCTTGTTCGAAATTGTCCGATATGCCGTTCATGGCGGCCAGAAACAGGTTGCCGAAGCTTTGCCCCTTCAGGCGGCCCTCCGTGAACCGGTACTGGAGCAGCCGTTCCATGACCGATTCCGTTTCGGCCAGTGCCATGATGCAGTTCCGGATATCCCCCGGGGGAAGCATGCCGAGGTCTTCCCGGAGCATGCCCGATCCGCCCCCGTCGTCCGCAACGGTGATCACGGCCGTGATGTTGCTGCTGAACTGCTTCAGCCCGCGCAGCAGGGTGGAGATCCCCGTACCGCCCCCCAGCACGACGACGCGGGGGCCTGAAGACAGGATTTTCCGCTTATACAGCACATCTCCGACTTCTTCGATGTTCTCCGGCTTTTTGTATATTCCCGTAGGATAGACATGCAGGAATTTCAGCAGGATCGTCCGAAAGCAGATGATGATGCTGACGAATCCGGCAGTGGCCATGAAAAGGGCAATACCAAGTTGGTAAGGGCCGATCACGACATCCTTCAGGAGGACGCCTGCCGACAGCAGGATCAGAAGGATTCCGGCAATGGCTCCTGCCAGCCATTTACGGAAACGGAACCCGATCCGGAACCACTTCAGGGTCCTCATTGCCCGCCTGCTTTCCCGTCACGGTCTATGTCACGATGTTCAAGAACGACGGTTGCGTTGATGGATTCCAGCAATCCAGCCAGTTTGCAGGCCAAAGTCACGGAACGGTGCTTGCCTCCCGTGCATCCGATGGCGATGACCAGTTGTGATTTTCCCTCTTTTATATAATATGGCAATAAGAAAGTGACCATATCCATGAGCTTATCGAGGAAAGTCCGGCTTTCCGGCTGTGACATCACGAATTCGGCAACGGCGGGATCCAGCCCCGTCAGCGGTTTCAGGGCATCGACGTAGAAAGGGTTGGGAATGAAGCGGACATCGAGCACCATGTCCGTGTCAAGCGGAATCCCGTATTTGAAGCCGAATGAGCGGATGTTTACCGTAAGCCCGCTGTGGGTGCGGCCTTCCACGAAAAGCTTTATGATTTCCTCCCGCAGCTGCCGCGGCTGCATGTTGGATGTGTCAAGGATGACGTCGGCTCGGGCACGGACCGGGCTCAGGATCTCCCGTTCACGGCTGATACCGTCCTGCACGCGGCCGTCCGGCGCGAGCGGGTGCATCCGCCGCGTTTCCTTGAAACGCTTGATGAGCACGATGTCATTTGAATCGAGAAACAGGATGCGGTAGGGTATTTCCAGTACGGTGAGCTGTTCGAGCGACGGGTATAATTCCTGGAACATGTCGCCCCCGCGGATGTCTATGATGAGGGCAATTTTCTCCATGTTGCCTGACCGGCGGCTGAGTGTCGCGAAGGTCGGGATGAGGGAAGGGGGAAGGTTGTCCACGCAGTAATACCCGATATCCTCGAAATACTTC
>CAZFWQ010000499.1:1686-2680 GCA_964522755.1 uncultured Oscillospiraceae bacterium
GCTTTTTCCCGCGCCGGACATGCCGGTGATGTTCAGAAACTGCATAGGCCGTCCCCCCTGAGAAGCTTTATTTCCGGTTCCAGCACAAGACCGGTTTCAATTCTCACTTTTTCACGAACAAGCTTGACAAGGCAAACCACGTCTTCCGCTGTGGCATCGCCGGTGTTGACGATGAAGCCGGCATGCTTTTCCGACACTTGCGCACCACCGACGCGCAGACCCTTCAGTCCGCAGTCTTCAATGATTTTGCCTGTGAAATAGCCCATGGGGCGTTTGAAGGCACTGCCGGAACTTGGATAATTAAGCGGCTGTTTATCCGTACGGCGTCTCGCCAGTTCGGACATTCGTTCCTGAATGGCTTCCTGCGAATCCTTTTCCAGATGCAGCCTTGAAGAAACGGCTACCAGGTCCATTTGTTGTATGCGGCTGTGCCTGTAGCTGAAATCATGGTCGGTTCCTGATAGCAGAACAGGTTCGCCATTCTGGTCAAGACAGGATGTCGTCAGGACGACATCCTTCATTTCCCTGCCATATGCCCCTGCATTCATCGCGATAGCCCCGCCCAGACTGCCCGGTATGCCCGATGCGAATTCAAGCCCTGCCAAACCGTTCGCCAAAGCCAGTTTCGCCACGGAACCCAGCAATGCGCCGGTTTCCGCTTCGATGCCGTCCTCCGTCGCCCGCATGGACGACATGCCGGACGCGATGTGAAGAAGCACGCCGTCATACCCTTCATCCGCCACAATCAGGTTCGATCCGTTGCCGAATACCGCATGGGGTATGCCGTTCCGGTTCAGAAAGACAAGAAGCCGCGACAAGACGCCGGCATCTGCCACATCCACCATTGCCGCGACCTGGCCTCCTACGCGCATGGAGGTGAACTGTTTCATGCCCGCGCCCCGCCGGACTGCGCTGAACCCGGCTATGCGTGACAATTCGTCCCATTTCCCCGGATCATCCATCCGGAGCGGTTGAGGCGTTCCTTTTTGCATAT
>CAZFWQ010000500.1:0-2675 GCA_964522755.1 uncultured Oscillospiraceae bacterium
GCGGATTGATGGGGCGGGAATTCGCGAGTGTGAGCGCACGCTGGTGTCATCTGACTGCGGACATTTCCCGTCCTGAAATCGTAGGTATCTGCGACGTGAACGAATCCTCGCACAAATGGTTTACGGACAACTTCCCGTCCATCAAAACCGTTGTGACGGATTACAAGGCTTTACTCGAACAAAAAGACATTGACGCCATCTACTGCGCCCTGCCTCATGTTTTACATGAACAGGTCTATATCGATGTGATTAAAGCTGGAAAGCACCTTCTCGGTGAAAAACCCTTCGGAATCGACAAGCCGGCCAACGATCGCATCCTGGAAGCCATCCGGCTGAATCCGGACGTGGTTGTGCGGTGCGCAAGCGAGTTCCCTTACTTTCCGGCGTGCCAGATGTTAATCAGATGGCTTCGGGAGGATCGCTGCGGGCGCATCCTGGAAGTCAAGGCGGGCTTCAACCACGCCAGCGACCTTGATGTGACGAAACCCATCAACTGGAAGCGAAAGAAGGCAATCAACGGGGAGTACGGATGCATGGGCGATTTGGGCATCCATACCCAGCACATCCCGTTCCGGATGGGCTGGATCCCAAAAAATGTGTACGCCTTCCTGTCGGATATCGTAACAACGAGGCCCGATGGCAAAGGCGGCATGGCGCCGTGCGACACATATGACAACGCAACCCTTGTCTGCTCCTGCAACGACAAGGACGGGCATGAATTCCCGATGTTCATTGAAACAAAGCGGCTGTCTCCCGGTTCCACGAACGACTGGTACCTGAGGGTAACGGGAATGAAGGCGTCGGTCTTCTTCACGTCCGACGACGCGAACGCATTCCATTACCTGTATTCTGAAGGGAAGGAACAAGCCTGGTCGCGTGTTGCCATTGGGAACAAGCCCCTTTTCCCGACGATCACCGGTGATATTTTCGAATTCGGCTTCTCGGATTCCATCCTGCAGATGTGGGCGTCCTTCCTTCAGGAAATTGAGGGCCAGTCTGTCGGTTTCGGCTGCTTCACCCCGGAGGAAACACATATTTCCCACGCCTTGCTCACCGCCGCACTTCAATCGCATGAAACGAAGAGGGCAGTGGATCTTGCGTTGTGATATGCCGTAATGAAGCAAAGGCCAGGGCTTTGAATCAAGCCCTGGCCTTTTTTGATCGTGACTGAATCATGCTCTGGCCTGAATCATGATCATGGCCTGAATCATGATCATGGCCTGAATCATGAACATGGCCTGAATCAGGAACATAGCCTGAATCAGGAACATGGCCTGAATCAGTCACTGGTCCTGAAAATCAGGCTCACACCTCGAAGCGGCTGAACCCACCCATGCCGTCATTGCTGTCAATGAAGGAAACCCCGCTGGCCAGGTCGACGGATAAGGTGCAGGAAACCTCACCGCTGCGCCATTCCAGACTCACTTCACTGTCTTCGGAATCCAGGACGGAAAACTCTCCGTCAAAAGCAGGACAATCGTTCCTGAATCGGATTAGCCTGATTAATCGTTTCACGGCGTCCTTTTCAAGAGACTGATCTATTTCATCGAGGCTGAAGTTGTGGCGATTGATTTCCCGCCCTTCCCCCGACGCCTTGACGGACGCCTCGTCATTTTCGCCGGCCAGAAGTCCCATGTAATATACCTGTGGAATGCCCGGCGTAAAAAACTGCAGGGCCCGCGCGGAAAGATAGGCATCGTCATTGCAGTCCAACGCCGAATAATAGGAGCAGCGGATTTGATGGACGTCGAATCCGTCCGGCGACTTGTGTTCTTCCGACATGATGAGGCTGAGGTTCGCCCCCCGCTGCAGACAGACATCCACCAGCTTTCGGGCTGCAGCCGTGTCAAGGCGATCGTCCAGATCCGGCTTGACGGGTATGCCGTCATGGCAGTCCAGCATGGTGAACTGGTTGTGCGGGCGTTCTTTCAGATAGGCGCACAAATGGGAGCCGGATTTTTTTAGCAGTGCTTCCAGTATGCTGTAAGGTAGGATGAAGTCATATATCCAGAATCCATGGCCTGAAAGGTTCCGCTGTATTTCATAATGGGAATGGATTTCCGGAAGCAGTGCGATGCCGATGGAGTCCGCCAGTTCCCTGACCCGGTTCATGAACCCATAAACCTCCGGCTCCACAAAAAAGCAGCTTGTTCCGAGCTTTTTGATGACATAGCCCACTGCATCCAGCCGGACGATTTTCACGTTGTTCCGCGCGAAATTAGCAAAGAACTCCGTCAATAATCTCCAGGTTGCTTCGGACCGGACATCGAGGTCAATCTGTTCGGACGGGTCAGTACGGCCAAAGGTGGTCCAGACGCTCTCTTCTTCACCTGTGTCTTCAATCCTGAAGGTGGAATAGGGTACCCGCCGCCGCAGGAACATTTTGTCGATGTCCGCCTGCACGGGCTTCCTGTCGCTCCAGATTTTGCCCAGCGTGATGAACAGATCGGCATATGCGGATGTTTTGCCATGCTCCAGGAAGTCCTGGAACCAAACGGATTTCCTGGAAATGTGGTTCACCATCAAATCCAGCATGACGTCGTGCTTCTCACCGATGGCCCTGATGTCTTCCCAGTTGCCAAAAGACGGTTCAATCTCAAGATAGGTGAGTGGTGCGAAACCCCTGTCCCCAGAAGACGGGAATGGGGGAAGGATATGGACGCCACCCTCGAAAA
>CAZFWQ010000501.1:0-2672 GCA_964522755.1 uncultured Oscillospiraceae bacterium
CCCCGCAGAAGTTCATTGTGATTGGCGGAGAGGGCAATCCGAACGGGGAGGCATTCGCCGAACGGATCGGTGTCCTGTTTTCGCTGTCTTACGCAGTCCGGATGATGCCGAAACAGGGATATGTTCCGGAAAGATATTTTGAGTACACGGTCTATCCACTCGAAGGGGTATGGGATTTGTCCGACGTTGGAAAGCAGTCCGATGCACTGGACAAGAACGAACTTGTCTATCGCATCATGATCAGGCAGCCGGAATTTGTGACGCCCGATGTATTCGTGCGGGCATTGGATATCGTCGGAAGGAAAACAGGTCATCCGCTGCTGGGGGACGTTTCCTTTGAAACGCTGGAGGACGGTCTTTCCGTTCAGATGATGCACGTCGGGCCTTATGACGACGAGTCCCGTAGCTTTACGCTGATGAAACGGTTCATCGGGGAAAACCAGCTCCGCCTTGTTACCCGGCAGCATCGCGAGATTTACCTGCAGGATGCGCGAAAGACGGAGAAGGAGAGACTCAAGACCGTTCTGCGGTATCGGGTGGAAAGGTGAAGATCAAGACCGTTCTGCGATATCGGGTGGAAAGGTGAAGCATTCATCGCATATGCGGCTCAGCGCATAACGGGAAGTCAGCTCCGGGTTGCGGCAGAACCACTTGCCGCAGGTGAAGTCCGGGAAGGTGACCGGCATCGAACCGAGCGCGACCGAATCTTCCGACAGGCACGTGATGGCCATCCATGTTGCAGTATCATACACGTCGATGGGAGCCGGTTCATTCCTGATGACGCTCTCGAAGAAAGCACGCAACACCAGATAGTCCATTCCGCCATGACCGCCCTTCACGCCGTCATTGAGGAAATCGCGCCACAGCGGATGCTCATACTTCTCGAAAATCTTCGACATCGGATCCCACGATGCATCAAGATTCGCCCAGTCCTCGGGAGCGGAGACCCCTTCGATGTGACAGGCGTTCTTGTCTTCCATCCAGATGGCCTTCGTACCCTGTACACGACCGCCGCGTGAATAGACGCGCGGCAGGGATGTGTCATGGATGAGCATCACGGTTTCGCCATGCGCGCACTTGATCATCGTGGTGACAACGTCGCCGAGATGGAAATCCAGATCCGCATGCGGGTGGTCAGCCCCCTTGTGCCGGACGATCCACTCTTTGAGGCCGCGCGCCTTTGAAGACATCGAAACGAGCGATACAAAGCGGTTGCCGCGGTTGATGTCCAGAAACTTGGCAATGGGGCCGGCTTCGTGGGTGGGATAAAGGTCCCCGTTCCGATTGAGGTAGTTGGCGAAGCGATAGTGGCGATTCTCCGTGCCCATGGCGACCTCTTCGCGGAGGTCGTGCTGGTATCCGCCCTGGCAGTGGACCAATTCCCCGAAGATGCCCTGCTTGACCATGTTCAGCACGGCAAGCTCTTCCCGGCCGTAGCAGCAGTTTTCCAGCATCATGCAGGTCTTGCCGGTACGCTCGGAGGTGCGGACGAGGTCCCAGCACTCCTGGAGGGAATAAGCGCCGCCGACTTCCATGGCCACCGGTTTGCCGGCATTCATGGCGGCCAGCGCGATCTCGGCGTGGCTCTGCCAGGACGACGGAGTGATGACGCAATCAATATCCCCACGGGAAACGGCTTCCCGGTAATCTGCCACCCTATCCGGACGGTACCCGCATTTTGCATGAATCATGTCGGATGCCGCCTGCATGCGGTCGGCGTAAAGATCACAGACAACACGGATGTGAATGTCCTCCATGTCGCAGATGCAGTTCATCAGCCCCATGCCACGGCCGCTGACCCCTATGACCGCCAGATTCAGTTTCTTTCCCATGTGAATTTCCCCACCCACGTGCATTTCCCTCCGATTTACCCTCGCGACTCCGATCCTGCACGATTCCGATGTCGGAATCCTGATCTTCATCATGCATCAAGGACATTATACAGGTTTCATCGCATATTCGACCATGAACAGTCCATCATGACGCATGTATTTTTCAGCAGCTTTTTCCGCACTTTGGATTCCAAGTCGAAAATCGGCTATTTGCACCAGAATGCCCATGATGCAAAAGCAACTAAATCCTCACTAGATCTGGTCTGGAACAAGGACCGGGACTCGTAGGGGAATCCGGTCATGTGAACGGCGTCCGTCGATAGGCATTGCGCATCCTTTTTCATTCGGTAATGATGACGATATGCCGGGATTCAAATCAAGCTCATTCATGAATAAGTTGCTGGTTTCCCAGGAAAGTCGCCGTGGCGTGCCGAAGGCGTTCCGGGAATTCGATCCAGGAAGGGTCTTCCGGTCCGGAGTTCGTCCGGGCCACACATCCCCAGTAGCCTTCATCCTTCAGGCGGCGCGAGGCATGGTCGACGAGTTCCCAGTAGGCGTCCGACTTCTCTTCCCAGCGCATCTCCGGATGTCCGCAAAAGGTTGCGCCTTCCCCGACCACCAGGAGTATGCCCGGGAAGAGCGCCTTGCGCGTTTCAAGAGCCATTCGGATGCTGTCGTCTATAGCCTTCATATATTCGGCGCTCAGGCTGGTGAGGTGTTCATCCAGAAGAAGCTCCAGAGCGGGCAGCTTCTGCTTATCGAGGTTGTTGTAAAGCCAACAGCGAATCGGCCAGCTATGCTCCACGTACTGGAGGTATTTCCTGCATGAGCGAACCGCCT
>CAZFWQ010000502.1:0-2666 GCA_964522755.1 uncultured Oscillospiraceae bacterium
ACATAATCGACGATATCCCTGTTCTCCGGCAGCGGGCCGATGCCGATCCGGATGCGCGGGAATTCGGTCGTATTCATGTGGGCGATCACGGAGCGCATCCCGTTGTGGGTCCCGCCGCTGCCGCCGGGCCGGATCCGGATATTCCCGCATTCGATGTCGATGTCGTCATAGACCAGGATCGTCCGGGCAGGCGGGATCTTAAAAAAGGAGGCCGCTTCGATGATGCTCTCGCCGCTGTTGTTCATGAAAGTGGCAGGTTTGAGCAATATTACCTTCCGGCCGGATAGGGTGCCTTGCCCATATAGCCCCTTGAACTTGATCCGGCTGATGGATATCCCGTGTTTCTTCGATATCAGGTCAAGGCACATGAACCCGGCATTATGCCATGTCTCCTCTGTTTCGTTTCCGATGTCTGTTCCTGGCCTGTTTCTTGCTGAAAAATTGAAAATGCCCATTGATCCGATGTTCTCCCGTCTGTTGTAAAAGGCCGACGACGCTGTCAAAAATCGCTCTTATCCTGCAGCCGGACCCTGTTCTTCTTAAGCACCCAGTCTTCCTTGACGATCTGATGGCTTCTGGCGATGGCCATCGAATAGGGAGGAACGTCGTCTGTTATGGTGGACCCCGCCGCCACATAAGTATTTTCGGCGACCTGGACCGGCGCGATGAGGTTGCTGTTGCTGCCGATGAATGAATTCTCGCCCACCTTCGTCCTGTTCTTGATGTTGCCGTCGAAGTTGACCGTGATGCACCCGCAGCCGTAGCTGACGTTTTCGCCCATGTCGGCATCCGCGATCAGGCCCATGTTGAGCGCCTTGCCATACGCGCCGATGCTGGAGTTCCGGACTTCGACGGCGTGGCCGATACGTGAATGGGTTCCGATGACCGAATCCTGCCGGATGTACGAATAGGGGCCGATGCAGGCACCGTCACGGATATGGCTTGCAGAAACGATCGAATTATACACGACGACATCGTCGCCGATCACCGAGTCGGATATCCTCGCATCCGGTCCGATCACCGAATCCTCGCCGATCACCGTCTTGCCTTCGATGATGGTATTGGGCAGAATCTCCGCGTCCTGCCGGATCACGACCGATGCCTCGATCCAGGTGGAATCCGGATCGACGATCGTAACCCCCTGCAGCATATGGTTGCGGCAGATTCTCCGGTTGAGCAGCTTGGAAATCTGCATAAGCTGATATTTGTCGTGCACGCCCATCGTTTCCTCGAACGGTGCCCTGAATGCGCCGACCTTCCGGCCGTCTTTGATCAGGATTTCAATCGCATCCGTCAGGCAATATTCGTTGGAGGTTCCGGTGCTTCCGATCCGTCCGAGCACGGATACCAGCAGCGCCGTATCAAAACAGTACATGCTGGAATTGCCTTCAAAAACATGGTTCCCCGCTTCGGCCTTCGCTGCGCCGCGCACGGGCGGCTCTTTCATTGAATTGCCGGTGATGATCTTCGCGACATCGCCCTGGTCGTCCCGGACAATCCGGCCATACCCGGTCGCCTCGGTGGTATTGGCCGTCACAACGACGGCGGCATAGTCTCCGCTCTGGAAATAGTCGATCACATCCCGGAGCGTACTTCCTGTCACCAGCGGGGTATCCCCTCTTACGACAAGGGTGATCCCGCGCCTGCCCTCCAGAAACGGCGAGGCCTGCATCACGGCATGCCCTGTCCCCAGCTGCTTCTCCTGCAGCAGGAACGCCACCTCTTCCCCCAGCACCTGCCGTACCTGTTCCTGCAGGTGTCCGACGATATAGACCTGCTCAAAGGCACCCGCTTCCTCCAGCGCTTCTTTGACCCAGAGGATAATAGGCTTGCCGGCCGTCTTCTGGATGAACTTGCACTTCTTCGATTTCATCCTCTTGCTCTCGCCGGCCGCCATGATCACTGCACATATGCTCATCAGGAATTCTCCTTTACCATTCACCTTGCTCTTGCCGCCCGTTCTCTTCCGGGGCAAGCATTGATGCCGGAATTTTCTCTTTCGGGAAATTTCCGTCTTTACACACCAATTATACCATTAAATCAGCAGCCCGAATCCGTCACGAACATTACTTTTTCAATACATAAATGTCGTAGATGCGGCCGGCTCGGACCGGATAATAAAGCAAATTCATAGCCGGTGTGGTAAAATGCTTCTGTAGCAGACGAACTTTATGCAGCAGGTGGAAAATATGAAACTATCGGTGATCATCCCGTTTTATAACGAAGAAACCCAGGTACCGGTCACGCTCGACGCTGTAACGGCTGTGCTGGGCACTTTACCCTACGATTATGAGCTGATCCTGGTGGACGACGGCTCCAGGGATTCGACCTGGGCGGCGCTTGAGCAGGCCTCTTCCCATACAAGGCCGCAAGGATCTTCCGGGTTCAGCGGGACCGTCCGTGCCATCGGGTTTTCGCGGAATTTCGGCAAGGAGGCCGCCATATGCGCAGGACTCCATGTTGCCGA
This sequence comes from uncultured Oscillospiraceae bacterium, assembly GCA_964522755.1. GTDB lineage: Bacteria > Bacillota > Clostridia > DSM-8532 > DSM-8532 > JAEWSN01. Next base: position 2,468 of record CAZFWQ010000502.1, read on the forward strand.
CGGAGACGCGGCGATCGTGATGGACGGGGATATGCAGCATCCGCCGGAATATATCCCGACGATGGTTTCGGTCTGGAACGAAGGTGAAATCGATGTTGTCGAGGGGGTCAAATCCCACCGCGGCAAGGAGAGCCTGTCGCAGAAGCTGAATGCGTTCATTTTTTACAGGCTTTTCAGCGGGTCGACCGGATTTGACCTA
>CAZFWQ010000503.1:0-2656 GCA_964522755.1 uncultured Oscillospiraceae bacterium
CATCATGCAAAGCGCCTCGCCATCATGCAAAGTGCCTCGCCATCATGCAAAGTGCCTCGCCATCATGCAAAGCGCCGCCTTTCGACTATATCCTCAAGGAGTTGCCATGGACTGCAGAGTTGGCTGCGGCGCGTGCTGCGTCGTGATATCCATCACCTCGCCCATCCCCGGCATGCCATCCGGGAAGCCTGCCGGCATCCGGTGCTGCAACCTCACGTCGGAAAACACATGCAGTTTGTTCGGATCTCCGGAACGACCGGGCGTTTGCGCTGCGTTGCGCCCGTCAGCCGAGATGTGCGGGAACGGACGTGAAGAAGCCACGCGTTACCTGCAGTGGCTGGAGGCGGAAACCCGCCCTGACGGAGAAATTCCTTCAACATGGCGGTATAATGGCAATACTTGCTTACAATCGGGACCTCCATGACTTTTCTTCATGAATTGTTCACATGTTTTTCATCATTCTGTCATATGTTTGCCGGTCTGCCGTGTTATAATGAATATGCAGGGCAACACGTATTCCTCCTTTTTACATATTTATCTTCATTCAGTTCAGGCACCGCGATCAATCGGAATCATCATTATCATCCGATCAGGTGCCCTTTTTTTTGCCCTTTTTCCGGAAGCACGCGCGACCTGGGGACACGAGGTTTGCAGTATCGGGGGCGGGTTATGGATCGGACACAGACATACTTTCTGGTGGCTTCCTCAGTTTTGCCGGAAGTGTTTCCAAAAGTGATCGAAGTCAAGAGGATTCTCAGCATCGATCCGAAGAAACCCGTGAATGAAGCCGCCCGGGAGGCGGGGCTGAGCCGCAGTGCGTATTACAAGTACAAGGATCATGTCTTTCCATTCTATGAAACATCCCGCGGAAAAGTCATCACCCTGATGTTTGTCGTGGAGGATTTTTCAGGCATCCTGGCGAACATCATCCATGAAATTGCGGCCTGTCATGCGAACATACTCACCATCAACCAGAACATTCCCATCAACGGCCTCGCAGACATCACCATCTCCATTGAAACGGATGGCATGACACAGACCATCCAGGCCATGATGGACGGAATTTCCCGCCAGGAAGGCGTCCGCAGACAGGAAATACTTGCAAGGGAATAGGGGCCGCGTCTTGTCGCGGCGCGAGGGCATCAAACAGGCGGAACGGTTCCTCGTGCGCATGGCATGGATCTTGCGTCATATTTCAAGGATATGATACTCGAATGCGTCGTACACCTTTGTCGGGCCATGTTCCACATACCGCTTCCCCCTTCCGAAACCCATGTGCATATGTCCGTGCACCATGAGGGAAGGCTTCCAGAGGTCCACAAGGGCCAGCAGCGAATGAAACCCCATGTGGCACAAATCCTGGCCATCGCATATTCCGGCTGCCGCCGAATGCGTTACCAGGATGTCGAACCCCTTGTTCTGCGCAATCTTTCCGGATAGTCTGCGGATGCGGCGCGCCATCTCCTTCTCGGTGAACTGGTAGGGAGGGATGCTGGAGCCTTTGTCGCATCCGTATCGCATGCATCCGCCCAGCCCGAGTATGCGCAAACCTCGAAAGCGTATCAGGCAGCCGTCGATTGAGTCGCATCCTTCCGGAGGTTTCCGGGAGTATTAGAGGTCATGATTGCCATGAACGTAGAAAAGCGGTTTGTTCACCATGGTGACGAGAAATGAAAGGTACTCGCTCTTCAGATCCCCGCTTGAGAGGATGAAGTCGATATCCTTGAACCGGTCGGTATCGAAATGTTCCCATATGAACTTGCTCTCCTGGTCGGAGACCAACAGAATTTTCATCGTTTGCTCCTGCCGGCGCAGCATGCCGGGAACGAAGTGATGAATTGCGCCTTGATGGAAATGGGTATCTTCCATTATACTGGATGAATCCCGGTAAGATCAACGGATATCTTGTGACATATATTATAATCGAGTGACATGCGCTTTAAAGATCATCCTGAATGAAGTTTCGGCAGTTTTTCCCGGAACCGGTTCAAGCGGCAGCCGGCGGGTTTGGACGGGAGGCATGATGACAAGAGGACAATACGAGTTGCTCAGTGAGCGCATCTGCTGGAATGATGCGGGTCTTGTGCCGGTTATCGCGCAGGATGCAGAAACGGGGGCAGTACTGATGATGGCCTGGATGAACGCCGAATCCCTGCGCATGACCTTAGAGGAAGGGCGCGCCGTCTATTTCAGCCGAAGCCGGAGCGCCTTGTGGCGCAAAGGGGATGGATCGGGGCACGTGCAGGAGGTCGTCTCGCTCCATGTGGACTGTGACGCGGACTGCCTCCTGATGAAAATCCGTCAGACCGGTCCAGCCTGCCATACCGGGCAGCGGAGCTGTTTTTACCGTGACATCGACAAGGAAGGAGCATTTTCGTCATGAATGAAAAACAAAAGGTGCTGCAGGAAGTATACGATGTGATTGCCGATCGGCGCGCCAACCCCAAGGAGGGGTCCTACACCAACTATCTGTTTGAAAAAGGCATCGACAAAATCTGCAAGAAGATCGGGGAAGAGGCGGCTGAAGTCATTATCGCCGCAAAGAACGCTTCCGGGCCGGAAATCAGGTATGAAGTGTCCGATCTGCTGTACCACCTGATGGTTTTGATGGTGGATCAGGGCGGATACCAAATCAACCACCTGATTTTGTAGGGTT
>CAZFWQ010000504.1:0-2654 GCA_964522755.1 uncultured Oscillospiraceae bacterium
AGAAAGGCATCCTGACCGAAGGTACGTATGGAGACCACATGATCCCCGGCGAGGCCCCCGGCAAGGAAGTCTTCGTGTCCAAAGAGACGGACGTCACCTTCCTGTGGACCGGCTGGTACTTCGAGAGCGCGCGCATCCTTTCGAACATCGCCCGCATTCTGGGCAAAAGCGGGGAAGAAGGCCACTATGCCGCCATTGCAGAGGAAGTTCGAAAGACAATCAACGAAAAGTGGTTCGACGCCGAGGCCGGCATCTACGACAACGGATCGCAGACGGCGCAGTACTATGCGCTGGCGGCTGGCTTCCTTCCCGCAGAGCACACGCAGCGGGTACTGGACAACGCCGTCAAGGTTCTCAGGGAGAAGTACCACGGGAACCACCATGCCGGCAATACCGGCACGACAGCCATGCTGGACTCGCTGGGCGATCTTGGCCGCGCGGACCTCCTCTACGACATGATCAACCGGACCTCGTACCCCGGCTGGGGCTATATGATAGACCATGGTTCCACCACCATATGGGAGAGCTGGTCGACGGACAACAAGGTGGGATGCGAGCTTTCAATGACGATGTATACCACCGTCGATGAGTTCTTCTACAACGAGCTGGCAGGCATCAAGGGCCCTGGATACTTCGGACCCGGCCTCTTCGACAAACCTGGCTTTGCCTCGGTGGTCATCGCCCCCTATGTGCCGGAAGACATGCAGCATGCCAAGGCTGACATCCGCACCGTGTACGGCAGGCTGGTTTCGGGATGGGAAAAGAAGGAAGGAAAGACCTGTTTCGAAATCTCAATTCCGGGCAATACCGATGCCGTTGTACGGCTGCCTTTGGGATGTGCTGGAACGGTGCACGAAAGCGGTTTGGCCATATGGAAGGACGGCGCTTTTGCAACTGGCACAGCCGGCATCATGGATGCCAGCACCGATAATGGGACGATAACACTAAAAATCGGATCCGGGGATTACTTTTTCGAAGTCATGTGAAATCGGTACCGCAGGATGAGATCATCGGCCGGACCCTTCACGTTCTCATGCCACCAGAGGATCACAGTCAATCCGGTCAACATTTTCCCATTATCAAATCAGAGGGAGGCATGTTCCGAAAAACGAGGTTCGGAGCAGAATGAACGATGGCGATTGAATTGATGAAACTGACATGCCACTATGAAGAAGAGCCTGTTTGCGTGAACACGGCCTCCCCTTTTTTTTCATGGGTTTTGTCCGGTGACCGCCGCAGCATCCTGCAGCAGGCGTACAGAATCCTTGTGGCTACTGAGGACAGGGGACCGGAGAACGGTTCCGGCGACATGTGGGATACCGGCTGGGTGGAATCGAACAGTTCGGTGAACGTGGTGTATGCAGGTCGTCCGCTGCAATCGGATACCACCTATTTCTGGAGTGCCGCCATTCGCGATGTGTCAGGCGATGAATCACAATGGGCGTCCACTCGCAGATTCACGACCGCGCTGCTGCACCAGTCGGATTGGGATTCCGCCTTCATCGGACCCATGGTGCCGGATAACATCAGCAGCAGTCATCCGAATCGCGAGGGTGCCATCAAAGCCTCCATGCTTCGACATGAATATGTACTGGATAAGCCTGTCAAACGGGCTCGGGCGTTCTTCTGCGGACTTGGCTGGGGAGAGCTCTATCTCAACGGGGGAAAGGTTGGAGACAGTGTGCTCGATCCCGCGCCCACCGACTACGATGTGTCCGTGCCATATGTGGTTTACGATGTGACGGACCTGATGAATATCGGTAACAACGCCATCGGCATCATGGTGGGGAACGGCTGGTATTCGGAGTATAAATGGGTCTTCGCATACGGACTTACGCCCAAGGCCATGCTGCAGATCAACATCGAATACCAGGACGGGACCCGCGAGATCCTTTCCACTGATAAAAAATGGAAAACGATCAATGGCCCGATCCTTGAAAACCGTCTTTGGGGCGGAGAGTACTACGATGCCCGCGAGGACCAGGAGGGATGGACGCTTCCGGGCTTTGACGATTCCGCATGGATTCCGGTCAAAATCAAGGATCGCTGCCGCGGTCTGATGAAAGCGCAGCAGATGCCGCCGGTTCGTGTCATGAAGACCATTGCTCCGGTGGAGATGGAACCGAACAAGAGCCAGTTCTATCATTTTCAGACGCAGATACGTGTTTTCGACATGCGCGAACTCTTCGGGGGCTGGTCAAGGATCAGGGTCAAGGGAAAATCAGGGCAGAAGGTCATGATCCGATATTCCGACAGGTTGAACGATGAGGGATTCGTAGAGCAGCACTTTCAGAGATCTTCCCGCATCACCGATGAAAACTCGGCATCTGTTTCCTTTAAACCCTGTACGGATACGTACATACTGAAGGGCGCGCCGGAAGGCGAGAGCTATGAACCGCGGTTCACTTTCCATCCGGTGCAGTACGTGCAGGTTGAATTCGACAGGGATGAAGTGGAACTGCTGAAAGTCGAGGGAAGACACGTCTATCAGGATGACGACTACACGGGCGTCTTCAGCTGCTCGAACCAACTGCTCAACAAGATTCACGCCGCCGTTGTCCAGACAATTAAGAACCAGGCTTTCGGCATACCCCTGGATTGCCTGAACCGCGAGCACTGGGGCTGGGTCGATCCCGCCTCCATCGCCGGCACAT
>CAZFWQ010000505.1:0-2645 GCA_964522755.1 uncultured Oscillospiraceae bacterium
AGGTGGGTCAAAATTGGACGCCGATGGTGGGTCAATTTTCAATGCCGGTTGACAGCATTTCGCTGATATGAACACGGTGTTATCGATGTTGATGGCTTCAAAGAAGGTGGCAGGCTTGACCCTGACGATCTTTAATCCCAGGCTCGATCCGGATGCCGCACTGGCGAAAAGACTGGTCACGTGTCTGTCAGCCGGTCTGCTTGCGTAGTCTCGGGGACTGTGCCCGGGACGGCTAAATACAGTAAAAGGGAACACCTACAGATCGCCTTCGGGTCAGGTAAGGTAAATATTCCCTTAACTTATCGACCTTGTCTAACTTCCGGGGACAAGTCCCCGCGGGGTGCATTCTCATCGAAAACGAAGGTTGATCGGTCATCGTGATCGGATTGTTGATGGTGAACCTGTCGCTGTTTACGATCGGGAGTTCGATTACGAGTTACGATTACGCGTTGATGCTTTGGTGCTATTGTATTGATGGATTTCGATTCGCCTGCATGAATAATCAACGCTATTGAGGACAGTTCCCAGCGCGATTGACAGTTCGAGAATGGGGAACGTAGTATTACGGAGCGCTTGCATCCTGATCTCCCGTTTCTGACGAGGTGTTGCCTGCACCAGGAGGTTTATATGGGTTATGACATCATGAAGAGCGTCGCCTAGCTCGCAATGCCGAACCTGAGAGGGACCTTTGCATGGACGATCCTCGGGGGATTTCTCGGCTTGCTCCTCGGCGGGCTGGGATTCGTCTGGATTCGCGCCAGGGGCGGGTATCGCCTGGAGGTGAAGGGGGCGATGTGGCTGCGCGCGCTGGTCTGTTTGGTCATTGTGGTCGTCGGCGCCGGCTGCGGCGGGGTCGCCGGGTTCCACCAGGGACTCCTGTTCAGTGTGCAGCGCATTTCGCGGGATGACAAGGTCTGCAGGGACTTGCTGCCGCAGGTGGGACGGGCCGAGGCGCTCTTCCTCGCCGGGGTGTACAGCGCGTATCCCCAGGTGATCTCGGGAAAAGGCCAGTTCTCGGAGAAACAGCTCCAGGCGGAATGCGCGGCTTTTGCGGAAGGCAAGTGGGAACTCGACGTCAACGAACTGGACCGCCGGCTGATGAATACTCCGACCATCGCCGTCAATTCCGCGCTGCAGTACGTCGATCAGGACATCAACCTCCGCTGTCCGGAGATCCGCAACCAGGCCACGGGAAGAGTGCTTTTCTGGTTCCTGAACTTGCTCAGCACCAGCGTCCTCTCCGAGGGGATGAACGAGAATGACGTGGCGAAAGCGTGGAAGAAGATTCTGAAAGGCCTCCCCGTCGAAGCCGCCAAACAAGGAAACCCGCATACCATCTCTTGCTCCGATCTCTCCGCCTACCTCATGCGGCAGAGCTTCGATCAACTGGTCGTTAAGCTCACCCGCTACGCCGTGCGCTCCAACCAACTCGGCGCATTGGGCATCCTGCTGCTCACGCTGGCTCTTTCCACCGGCATTTTTCGCTTTGCGGAGTCTATGCGGAAACGCCGCAGTGCCGGGAGGGAAGAGGCAGCGCCAGCCCCGCCTTCAGAAGAAGAAACGGTTGAAGATGCCGAACACGCAGAATAGTCATTTTATCGGCTTGAGATTTATGCTTTGATTTTTTCCTTGGAAACCGTAGTCGCCCCTTGTGTCGGCCGGCGTATTCAAGTACACTAAAACAAAAATTCTAATACTCAAACAGGAGGTGCGCTATGCATACGACACAACGGATGTTCCTGCAGTCGATTCTTGCCACGGTATTACTCCTCTGTGCTGTTCTGTCCTGCCATGCGGTTGATGACAACAAGGTGAAACTGCGCGAGATTCTTGATCAACGCGATGCATTGATTGTGCATGACGATCAATTGCTTGGTGTTGTCGGAGGAGAATTTACGGGTAATGTGTCTGTTTCTACCATTACGTGCTGGGTCCATGGGCAGGAGACAAAAAAAGTCACCGGCATCTATATTAGCGTGACTAATCCGGTGAAAGACGCAAAAAAGGAAGAAGATGGGGAAGTTGCCGAGACTGTCTCCATACGAGGATATATCGACATAGACGAACTACCAGCACTCTCAGATGCGTTAGCAGCGATGGTACAGATATCAAATACCTGGGATGACAAGAACAAGTCTCGACACCTCACCTTTATCACCCGTGATGATGTCGTCGTGGGTATTAATCAGTATGATGAGAATTTTAAGACGATCTATATTTCCGGCATGGAAGATGAGACGTTATATTGCTTCTTCGACACCCCGGAACACTTTTTAACCATCAAAGGTCTTGTTGATAAAGCGATTCGACAGTTGAATGGTAAGATTATTTAGGGCTCTGTAAGAAATAACTGTCCATTTTGACTTGTTCGCTTGGCCGTAGCCCGGATAATTCACGAATTGAAGGATTGCTCTGTAAGATGTAAATCCCAGCGCAATGTCATCGGTACCTGGAGATTCCCCCAGTCCCGGACGACTGACAATAGCCCAGCTGAAGCGCTCGGCTATTGTCAGTTGTCCCTTCAGGACAAAGTGAGCCGGGTTGTCACGCCCGGTCTGTCCCCAAAGCACTGGGCGAGGCATTGCTGCCTCGCCCAGTGCTTTCATTCTCTGCGTGAGAACTGCTTCCTATTTCTTCAGGTTGTA
>CAZFWQ010000506.1:0-2635 GCA_964522755.1 uncultured Oscillospiraceae bacterium
AAAATGAAAGTGGGCACCAGCATGATGAAAAGAACCCGGTTCTTCTTCAGTTCATGGAGGAAACCGGTCTTGGCAATCATTCACGCACCTCCGAAACAACGAGTGCCCCACGTTCCGCCGCATTCTGCAGAATATCATCTTCAGATGCGGTTCCGGGCCCATGTACATGAATATGCGGGATTGTCGTGAAACTGTATACTCAAACATCTTGTTGTTGGTGCAATTATATGAGATTCATCTATTCCACATTTGGATCAAAGATATACTTTCCGTTTATTTGTGACAAAAAGTGCATATTATGTTGCATATGTTCAGCTGAAACGACAAAAATCTCCTTTTCTATTTGGAAACCAGGATCCCTTTCTTTGGGTTATTACCCGTTTGCACATGGACCAATCATGATTGTGAACCGTTACCGGAAATTCTTGCGATACTCGTTTGGCGTGACGCCGTTTGATTGCTTGAATGCCTTGTAAAAATAAGTGCTGTTTGCGAACCCGACCTGTTCGGATATTTCGGTGATGGGGAAATCCGTCACCAGAAGCAACTCCCTTGCCTTGCGCATCCGCATCAGGATGACATCTTCAAGTACGGTGTGCAGTGTGTGCTGTTTGTACAGGCGGCTCATGTGTGGAGTGGACATATTGAGGGACCCGGCGATGCTGTCCACGGAAAGCGCCGGATTTCCATATTCCCTGCTGATCACATCCTGAATCTTCTTGATCAGCGACCCTTGCTTTTCATTCTTTCGCTCTTCGAGCCAAACCGCCACCGCATCGAACAGCAGGTGGAACTGCGAGATGACCTCTTCCAGCGTTTCCGCTTACTGCGGCATGATCTGCGGCAGGCCGGCACCGTCATCCCCGTTGTGCGCGCCGTTCTTGTATATGAGGTGGATGGCCTCGTTCAAGGTGAACGCCAAATGTGAAATGGTCATGGTGCAGGCCATGGCCGGATAGCCGTTTGTCTCCGAGAGGATGGCGGTACAGGATTCCTTCGCTTCGTCCGCCTTGCCGGCCAGAAGCAGGTCGATCATCGTCTTTTCACGATTGAGGGGGTAGACATATTGCCGGTTTCTCAGCTGAAGGATGGCTTTTGCGTCAATGATGCATCCATGTCCGGCGAACATGCGGTGCAGCGTGGCCTCCTGCAGCTGGGGAACCAGCTTCGACAGGTTTTCGAGTCTCTCCACCGGATGTATCGAAAAAGCAGAGGATAGCGAAATATGAAAATAATGGCCGATTTCATCCCGGGTTTTCTCCAGTTGTGTCCGCAGCAGGTTTTCCATTGCACCGGGAAACGCAGGCAGCCATTCAATCACCAGCAGCATCATGTCCGCGCCGAGATCTATTGTTTCCGTCTTCCCGCAGGCGCCCAGGAGTTCCGCAGCAACATTTCCGATGGCGAATCTGTACAGGTTGCGATCCTCCACATCATTCTGGCTGGCAAAGGAGCGATAGTCGTCAATCCGGAACAGGACAGCCGCTACCGGCATGTCAAGCCCGATGGGGGGATCGCATCCTGCAAAACGCTCGTCAAGGTCATTGCGCGTGCCTATGGTGCGGCCGAGCGCCAAATCGCGAAGCAGTGCCTGGCGCATCGTCCTGGCATTCTTCCGTTTTTCCCGCTCCAATGTTTCAAGGCTGTTCATCATGCGGCCGATGGGACGGGACAACCGACCCGAAACGAAAAAGGAAATAAACACGCCCAGCAGCAGGATGGTCAGGGAAATCAGTATCGTAATGTCACGCATCTGGTCAATCTTGTCGAAAATCGCCTTCCAGGGGATGATGCGCACATAACGCCAACCCATGGCATCCGGTTTTGTGAAGGCGACAAGCGACTTTTCTCCGTCCACTGTTGCTATGAAATAATCCGAACTGTTTTCCATGGCCAAGATGCGCTGTATGTGAGGCTCTCCCGACAAATCAGTAAGCATCGGATAGCGGAGGTCGTGTGAGATGACGCGCCCTGTTCCGTCAAGGATGAGGGTTTCTCCGCTTCTCCCATCCGTATCGTCGTGGATGATCCCTTGAATCCATTCCGCCGAAATATTGATGGCTACAGCGCCATTGAGCTTTTCCCCGGTCAAAAGGTCGTACATGAGGAAGGTATAGTAGTGCTTCTCGACCCCGTTGTCGTCGATATATCGCCGTGGAATCGGGATAAACGGGTTGTAATCATGAAAATTGTCGATCATCCGGATGACTTCCAGGTCGGTGAACCCTTCATTTTTGTTCTGGATGGTCCCCATGCTGCCCCCTTCGACATAGAGGGTACCGGTTTTGCTGTTGTAGACATAAATGGAATCGATGGACGGTATGGAGAAACGATAATTCAGCAGTTGCCGCAGCGCCGGTCCCAGGTCATAAATATCCGGTTCGGCGTAAAAAATCAATTTGGAGATGCTCACGTCCTGGAATATCTGGCTGGAAACTGTTCTGGCCGAATTGGCAAGGCCCAGCACTTCATGATTGACCTGTTCAAGGCTTTTCATATTGGCCTTATAGATCTGGTTGGAAGCCTCCTGTTCAAAATTGATATACAGGATGGTGGACACGACCAGAATGGTAGCCACCACACTAAATGTGAGAGACAGAAAGATAGGCAGGTACAGCTTTTTTCCGGCTTGTGT
>CAZFWQ010000507.1:0-2633 GCA_964522755.1 uncultured Oscillospiraceae bacterium
ATATGACGGGGGTGGGCAGGCTGACTTCGCTTAACTGTACGCGAATGCCCTTGCGCGTCAGCATTATCGCCACCAACCAGGCAAAATCTTCAGATCCGAACCGGTTATCGAACCCGATGACTGTTCCGCGCTCCGCGGTGCCCTCTTGCTGCAGATACTCGCCCATCGCCTCGCTGACAACACAGACCCGGTGATAGGTGAAGTCATCGGCGATCACGCCGCGCCAGCCATCGGTGCCAAAACGAATCGGCCGCATGCATCTCTCCTTCAGCAAATGAGATAACCTGAAGCCGACTCCGCCAGAACAGATGAGGCAGGTGAGGCACTCTGGAGAATCATGCTGGTCGTGATCGGTAGCAATTATTGACGAACCGCCAACCCGGTTGTCGGCGGCACTTCCGAAACTGTGAACAGGTCGTGTGACAAAAGCGACAAAATGGAAATAGGCTCACGCCCGATGGAAGGAATATCCCACCAGTCTCTTGCATCCCTGTGTCATGACTCTCCATACAGCCTGTGAATCGGCTCTATCTGATGAAAGTATAGCATCTGACAGGAGAGTGCAATCTGACCAAAGTGCGCCACATCACCCAGTAATGTTGGGGATTATGGACATACCAGCGCTTGCCGGCTGGACAGCGGCTCGCAGTGAAAAACCCGGGGGAGAGGCAAGGGAAAGAGGCATCAGGCAGTAGATATGAAGCCGTAAAATTACTGCTCACGGCATTCCGTTAGCCAGCGCAGATTTGTTCCAACACTGTTACCCATTCGTTGAAATGAGGGCATGCCGTGCGCAAGGCCGATAGTCCGATACGACTGGCGACCAGCGGACCATGGACCGTTTTGCTGTAAGCAGGATGCAGATGTTCGATTCGTTTGGATGGAGCCGTGGTTGGACCGTCGTCAATTGCCTCCGGGGTAGCATATTGCTCGCGGATTCTTCCAAGATCACGAGATATTCCTGTTGCTTGGAGCACCGCTTCCGTATGAAATGGTGAGACAAACAGGAACGCTTCATACTCATGGAGCTGGATATAGGGAACAAATTTTCCATGGCCAATATCTGCACCGAGTGCTTCTTCACACGCACAGACATTCGCCAGGTAATCGGTTCCCATGGCACTCGCCCGTCCGGGAAAGGTTGGCGGCAGCGCATAGAAGTCAAACATCGTCGTTACGGCAATGGCCGAACTATCATAGAGCAGGCGAAGGATTTGTTTGCGTACCTTGGGGTATGTCACATACCCACCCCGTGGATGTGACGTGCTGATCGCAGGGTGCGGATCGACGAGAATAGGATTCAGCATGACCCCGAGCGATGCAAAATGCGGGCGCATGACACTGCCAATGAAACCATCCTCGGTTTGGCCTTCGACGAGTACGTGAATGCGTCGCATCAGGGCCGCCCTCCAAGGACGTTCATCTCCCATAACTCGCCGAGGGTGTATTCGTCCAGCCACCCCGCAATCTCATCCGCCGTCAGGCGACGGAAGGTGGATTGCGCTTGATCATGGTCAACGACCACGATATCATCAGGTGCACAGCGATTGACTAACGTCACCGACTGCGTCGAGACCACTACCTGGGTCCTCTTTGCCGCACTCTGCAACAAGCCGGCGACCAATGCGACAGCATACGGATGCAATCCCAATTCCGGTTCGTCCAACAAGATCAATGGGGGGAGATTTGGTTGCATCAGCAGTGTCGCAAGACATATAAAACGAAGCGTTCCATCGGAGAGCGCATGTGCATCGAAGTACTGATCGGACCCCCGCTGTCGCCACGCCAGCCTGATCAGACGTTCCCTCAACGGGTCCGGTCTGAGATGAAATTCGTCGAAGAACGGAGCGGCAAGGCGTATGACATCGACAATATTCCGGTAATGTTCCCGGTGCTTCTTTTGCAACAGGTACAGCATCGCAGCTAGATTGCTGCCGTCAGGACGCAGGTAGTCGTTGTCATCGATGTTCGAAGCGCCACGGACTTTGGCGGTATCGCTGGTATCATTGAAATGAAAGATATGCCATTGCAGAAACAGCCCACCCAGGGTGCAACCAAGTCCATCGGTATCATGACGGGAATGCAATAATGACTCAGTCACGCCGTTTTCGGCAGACTGCAAGGCGGATATCTCGTATGATTCCTCACCATCCCTGATCAGATCAGTGATCTCTGCCGTGCAATTCTCTTGCTTGATAACCAGTCTATCCTGGATGGTTGGAAGCAGGTCAACTGTGTAGGTATATCCCGTGATCTCGACACGGAAGGACAGTAATTCTGTAACCTTCCGTCCAAAATACAGGATCGTATCGGCGCCGCCGCGGGTGGCAACATACTCTTGCAGGCGTCCTTCCGCCATTTGCTTGAGGAAGGCAAATACGGAGATGAAGTTCGATTTTCCCGATCCGTTTGCGCCGATAAGGATATTCAACGATGCCAGCGACAAGTCGAGTTCACGAATCGACTTGTACCCCTTGATGGTAATATTCTTCAACGGACTCAGCATCGTTTCCATCCCAATCCATCTCCTCATCTTGCTAAATCCTATGTTCGCGCTTGCGTACCGAATATCCTTTGTCGGTGGCAGCGTTGGCGCTTCGACATTGGTCAGGGGCATGCAAAAACGGGAGCCC
>CAZFWQ010000508.1:0-2624 GCA_964522755.1 uncultured Oscillospiraceae bacterium
GATGCTTCCCTGGCTCGCTTGGCCTGTTCCAGCGTGGATGAACCCGATGGATTATCCCCTCGTCTATGCCCTGGTGTGCCTGTTCCTTGTCCTTCCAGTCCTATGGAGCGGCAGGCGTTTCTATGCCGTTGGATTCAAGGCCATGGTCCATCGTTCCCCGAACATGGACTCCCTGATTGCCACAGGCACTGGTGCCGCCATGATCTACAGCATTTATTCCGTCTTCATGATTGCACAAGGCGATTTCAGATCTGTCAACCATTTGTACTTTGAAACCGCAGGCGTCATCATCACGCTCATCCAGCTCGGAAAGACATTGGAAGCCGTGTCGAAAGGCCGGACATCGGAAGCCATCAAGAAACTGATGGGGCTCACTCCGAAAACAGCTGTCGTGCTGCATGGCGACGTCCAGGCGGAAATTCCGGTGGAGGAAGTGGAAATCGGCGATATCCTGCTGGTACGCCCCGGAGAGAAGATTGCCGTGGACGGCGTCGTGGTTTCCGGAAACTCCAGCATCGATGAGTCCATGCTCACGGGTGAAAGCATGCCCGCAGAAAAGAAGCAGGGCGATCCGGTGACCGGGGCCAGCCTGAACAAGACGGGTTCGCTCATCTACAAAGCCACCAGGGTCGGGCAGGACACAACGCTCGCCCAAATCATCCGGCTGGTCGAACAGGCCCAGGGAAGCAAGGCCCCCATTGCGCGGATGGCCGATGTGATATCAGGATATTTTGTTCCGGTGGTGATCGGAATCGCCCTCGTTTCAGCGTTTGCCTGGCTGCTGTCAGGTGAATCTTTGGTGTTTTCGCTGTCCATTTTCATCGCAGTGCTTGTCATCGCCTGTCCGTGCGCACTTGGCCTTGCCACCCCCACGGCCATCATGGTGGGCGCGGGAAAGGGCGCCGAACTCGGCGTGCTTGTAAAGAGCGGTGAAGCATTGGAAACTGCGCACAAAATAGATACGGTGGTGTTTGACAAGACCGGCACGCTGACGAAGGGCGAACCGGAAGTGACAGATATTGTCGCGTTTGATGGATTCGACCCGGACCGCGTCCTGCAGTTGGCGGCATCCGCCGAATTCGGGAGCGAGCATCCGCTTGGAGGCGCCATTGTTCGGAAAGCAGGGGCATCTTCCCTCACCCTCCTGCCTGTGTCAGGCTTTCAGGCCATTCCAGGCCATGGCATCAGCGCCTTGGTTGCCGATGAAACCATCCTGTTCGGAAATGAAAAACTGATGCGGCTGAATGGGATAGACACGGCACCCTTCCAAGTTCATGCAGACGCTCTTGCCGCCCAGGGAAAAACACCCATGTTCCTCGCAGCAGGCGGCAAGCCGGCCGGACTCGTGGCAGCGGCAGACGTTTTGAAAACCAACAGCCGCCAGGCTGTGAAACGATTGAAGGAAATGGACATCCACGTCGTGATGATAACCGGGACCACAGGAAAACGGCGGAAGCAGTAGCCCGTGACGCAGGAATAGAACACGTACTGGCTGAAGTGCTGCCGGGCGGCAAGGCCGATGAAATCAGGAAACTCCAGTCTCAGAAGCGCATTGTCGCCATGGTTGGTGACGGGATAAACGACGCGCCCGCACTGGCGCAATCGGATGTCGGCATCGCCATCGGTTCGGGAACGGATGTCGCCATGGCCTCAGCAGACATCGTGCTCATTAAAAGCGACATTACTGACGTGGTATCGGCCATCCGCCTAAGCCGCGCCACCATCCGCAACATCAGGCAGAACCTGTTCTGGGCGTTTTTCTACAACCTTGTCGGCATTCCCGTCGCAGCCGGATTGTTTTACATTTTCGGAGGCCCCTTGCTCAATCCGGTATTTGCCGCCGCCGCGATGAGTCTCAGCTCGGTTTCGGTGGTGACAAACGCATTGAGCCTGAAGCGTTTCAAGGCATGACAGCCATGATGCAGGCCAGTGTACTCAACCCGGAAGGCATTCAGGCATGATACACATCGCACAAGGCATAAAGGCAAGGATTATGGAACACGCAGCCCGCGACAAAATGAAACCCGTCCATATCAGTTTCGAACATTGAAAGGAGCCCACAATGAAAAGAACCATCACCATCGAAGGCATGACCTGCAAGCACTGCACCGCCCGCGTCAACAAGAGCCTGACCGCTGTAACCGGGGTAACGTCGGTCTTGGTTGACCTCGCAGCCGGAACCGCTGTCGTTGAATCGGATGATTCCGTCACGGATGCGATCCTGAAGGAAACAGTTAAAGACAGCGGATACGACGTGACCGGAATACATGCCTGAAAGCATGGTTCCGGCGACGGCCGCATGCCGGCATGACAAAGCCGGCCATTATTGCTCTTCGAACCGGACAAATCCATTCTCTTGATTCAAAGCCGGTTCCTTGACACTTGCGACTGTAATTCCAATAACCTTGCAGGCAGCATTTCAAGCTTTTCCAATGCCGCCTGCAGGGTTTCTTTCCGTTTGGCAAAATGGAACCTGATCAGGTGGTTCACATTTTCCCTGAAGAAACTTGATCCGGGCACCGCCGCGACGCCAACCTTTGCAGCCATCCATTCGCAAAAGGCCAGATCACTGGCAAATCCATATTCTGAAATATCCACCATGACGTAATAGGCGCCCTGTGGAA
>CAZFWQ010000509.1:0-2623 GCA_964522755.1 uncultured Oscillospiraceae bacterium
CTACTTGACGATGTCTGACCATCAATGTAGGATGTAGTTGATAAGTCTTGAAAACGGTTCTGCGACGGTGTTGGACAGGAGACAAGAATGGGTGGCGGTATGATTTATCTGGACCATGCGGCAACAACGTGGACAAAGCCTGAAGTGCTTGAAGCCATGTTGCCCTATTTTACGGAAAATTTCGGCAATGCCTCTTCGATATATAAACTGGGGAGGGACAACCGCAAGGCAGTCGATGCAGCCCGTGCACACATCGCGCAGGCACTCGGGGCGGAGCCTTCGGAGATATATTTCACCGCGTCCGGTTCCGAATCGGACAACTGGGCGGTAAAAGGCGCCGCCTTGGCCCGACAGGCCAAGGGAAGGCACATCATCACCTCGGCCATTGAGCATCCCGCTGTCCTGAACGTGTTCGATCACCTCGGGAAAAACGGTTTCGAGGTAACATACCTTCCTGTGGATTCGGAGGGCATCGTGCATCCCGAATCGCTAAAAGAGGCCATGCGGCCAGACACCACGCTGGTTTCCGTCATGATGGCAAACAACGAAATCGGCACTGTCCAGCCCGTGGCTGAACTCGCGGCCATCGCAAGGGCCGGAGGCGCCCTTTTCCATACGGATGCCGTCCAGGCTGCGGGCAACATCGAAGTGGACGTGCATAAACTCGGGACGGACCTGCTTACCATCTCCGGCCACAAATTCTACGGGCCAAAAGGAATCGGGGCCCTGTATGTCAAAAAGGGGGTCAGGATCGAAACCCTCATCCATGGCGGCCATCAGGAAAGAGGCAAACGGGCCGGAACGGAAAATGTGCCCGGCATCGTTGGAATGGCAAAGGCACTTGCCATGGCGACAGAAAACCTTCGGTTCTATGAGGCCAGGCTGACTGCGCTCAGGCAAAGGGCATATGAAGGGATAATGGCGCGTATCGCCAATGTCAGGCTGAACGGGCATCCCGAAAAACGCCTGCCGGGCAATCTGAACCTCTCCTTCCGTTTCATAGAAGGGGAATCGCTCCTCCTCATGCTGGACATGAAAGGCATTGCCGCGTCCTCCGGTTCCGCCTGCACATCGGGGTCGCTGGACCCGTCACATGTGCTGCTGGCAATAGGACTGCCCCATGAAATAGCCCATGGGTCGCTCCGCATGAGTTTCGGGGATGCCAATACGGAATCAGATGTGGATTTCCTTGTGGACAACCTTGTGGTAATCGTTGAGAAATTGCGGCAGATGTCGCCGCTGTATGAGGACTTCGCGAAGGCGGGCGTCCTTTGAGAGGAGAACCGTATGTATAGTGAAAAAGTGATGGACCATTTTTCGAACCCGCGCAACGTGGGCGTCATAGACAATGCGGATGGTGTCGGGCAGGTCGGAAACGCCAAGTGCGGAGACATCATGAAGATTTACCTGAAAATCGAGAACGGCATGATTCTGGATGTCAAATTCAAGACTTTTGGCTGCGGAGCGGCTGTAGCCACCAGCAGCATGGCGACCGAGCTGATTATCGGAAAGACCATCGAGGAGGCACAGGCCATTACGAACAAAGCCGTCATGGAGGCGCTTGACGGGCTGCCTCCCGCAAAAGTGCACTGCTCCGTGCTCGCGGAAGAGGCCATTGCGGCAGCGCTCCTTGATTACAAGAAGAAGCACAATATCGCAACCGATGGCGAAGAGGGATGCACCGGATGCTGCGGCGGCTGCGGCAGCCGTGATATTCATGAACAGCACAACGCACGGGAAGAAGAGGAGGAGGATTAGGATTCTCCTTTTCCGGCAAATGAACTTTCACATTCATTCCGCCGCCTTGAGTATTCTTCACATCGGCCCGGGTGCACATGGAAATCCAAATCGGGCATGACGCATATGCCAGGCAAAACGGAAACAAACCTGGATGAAATGTCATCAAATATTTGAAGGGGGAGGTCGAGCATGCCCGGCTGGCTTCAACGAACGCTGTTCTTCCTTCTTAGGACTTCGCTGGCAATATTGGGATTGTTTCTTGTCTTGAAGCTGCTCCGCTTCACAGCTCCCTTTTTGCTTGCCTTTCTTTTTTCAACGGCTCTGGAACCGGTTGTCAGGTTTCTAAAGAAGAGGGTCAGAATCCCACGAAAACTTGGCGCGATCATATCGATCCTTTTGGTGCTTGGAACAATCGGAACCCTGCTCGGACTGATTGTTACCCGCCTGGTGCTGGAAATCCGCAACCTTTATGACGTGTTTTCCACCTCCTTTGTCGATATGACCGCATTTTTCAACCGGATGATGGATCAGGCTGCTCAGGTTTACATCCGCTTGCCCAAAGAAGTCACGGACGCCATAGACAATTCCGTCACGGCATTGGGCACAAGCTTAAAGGATATACTGGGACGGTTGGCCGAGATAACGCTGAAGGTCACTGTTTCCGTTCCGGAAGCCGTGATTTTTCTGCTGGTCACCATATTGGCGACTTATTTCATGATCAGCGACCGTGTCAGGATCAATGCGGCTTTTGAAAAATGGGTTCCGAAATCCTGGCTGAAAAATACGCGCCACATGGTGGTGGATGTCTTCAAGGCCTTGTTCGGTTGGCTTCGCGCTCAGGGAATCATCATGAGCATCACGTTCTCCATCATTCTCACCGGAC
>CAZFWQ010000510.1:0-2600 GCA_964522755.1 uncultured Oscillospiraceae bacterium
CTGTCTATTTCAAGGTCCGCGTAAAGCACTGTCGTCGTGCGGCCGAGGCCAGCCATGACACGCGCGTACTGGATGGTCGTGTCGGATTGCAGAAGGGTGAGGTCCTTGCTGGCGAGACGGTTGTGGAAAACGGATGATATCTTCTTCAAGTCACCGGGATGCAGGGCTTCCATTTCAATGAGGGAGGCCATCGTGATCACTTCATCCGTCGTCATCCCCAGCGCAGTCGCCTGCTTTCGGTCTTCATCCGTGTAGTTGCGGTTGAATTCGTCCAGCATCCGCAGGACAAGCTTTTCCTCGTCCCAGCCGGCATCCATCTTGTATGTGTCCGGATACAGGTACCCTTCCAGCGGGTAGATGCGGGATTCCTTCACCGTGAGTTCCTTCTGGAATGTAAACTGGGTCAGGTTCATCTTGCACAGCAGGATGAACTTTTCCTTCGTTATGAGCTTCTGGGATGCGAGGATGTCTGCCAGTTCTTTCACCGTCTGGCCTTCCGGGATTCGGATGTCGACGGACGGGTTTTTCATGGGGTCTGCCGTCAGGCGCATCATGAGCGCATATTCATTCATGTCCCGGGTCAGCATGTACCGGCCGGCCTTGTATAAACCGTCAAATCCGACAAGTTTGGAAATGGTGCGGAACACGTCGGTGTTTTTCAGGAAGCCCTTTTCTTTCAGCAGGTCTGCTATGTCCACCGTATTCGAGCCATAGGGAATGGTGAACTCCGTCCCCCCCGAATCCGATGGGATGGAAGCAGCCTGGTCCATGCCGTCGATGACGTATTTGTACCCCCGCTGTGCGAAGGACACGGTCACCACCAGGCAAAGAAGGATGAACAGCAGCAGCTTGAGAATGATGAACCGGCTCCTCCGCCTGGGTTTCTGCTCTGTCGGGGGTGCCGGTTTCTTGACAGCCTTCCCGTTTTTATTTCCAGTCACGGCAGCATAACCTCGTTACAGCTTTCTTTCACGGCTTTTTATCTTCGCCCGCGTATCCGAATCCAGTATCTTCTTTCGGATCCGGATGGACTTCGGCGTGACTTCCACCAGTTCGTCATCGGCGATGAACTCCATGCACTGTTCAAGGCTCATGTTGATGTACGGGACAAGGCGGAGCGCCTCATCCGTGCCGGACGCGCGTATGTTCGTCATTTGCTTTTTCTTGCAGACATTGATGGTGATGTCTTCGCCGCGTGCACTCTCTCCCACGACCATGCCCTCGTAAACCGGGATGCCGGCACCCACGAACAGCGAACCGCGATCCTGCGCGTTGAAGAGGCCGTATGCAACCGAATCACCGTTTTCCCAGGCGCAGATCGAACCGCGGAGACGACTTCGGATTTCGCCCTTCCATGGTTCATATCCGGCGAATATGTGGTTGAGCGTGCCGTTCCCACGGGTATCCGTCATGAACTCCGTACGGTAGCCGATCAAGCCTCGGGCGGGAAGCTTGAAGTCAAGACGTGTGAATCCGAGGGAGGACGAATGCATGTTTGTCATTTCCGCCTTGCGGACTCCAAGTTTTTCCATGATGCTGCCGACATATTCTTCAGGCACATCCACGACCAGGTGCTCCATCGGCTCATAGGTTTCCCCATTTTGCTGGATGGTGATGACCTCAGGCTTTGATATCTGGAATTCATACCCTTGCCGGCGCATTGTCTCTATCAGGATGGAAAGATGCAGCTCTCCCCGCCCGGAAACCTTGAAGCAATCCGCGGAGTCGGTTTCTTCAACGCGCATGGAAACATTTGTCTCCACTTCGCGCATCAGCCTTTCACGCAGGTGCCGGGATGTGACGTACGTGCCCTCCCGTCCGGCGAACGGGCTGTTGTTGACCATGAACTGCATGGAGATTGTCGGCTCGTCGATATCCACGAACGCGATGGCCTCAGGGCATTCCCTGTCGCACAGCGTCTCGCCGATGGTGATGTCGCCGATGCCGGATACACAGATGATTTCTCCGATGGAAGCTTCCTGGATGTCAACCCTGCGCAGGCCTGAAAATGTCTGCAGCACGTTGATCTTCACGTTTTCCTGCTTTCCGTCCCTTTTCATGAGAACGGCAGGCTGGTCCCGGCGGATGGTTCCCCGCTCCACGCGGCCGATGGCGATCCGGCCGATGAAGTTGTCGTATTCAAGTGCCGAGACGAGGAACTGCAGCGGCGCTTCCGGTTTTCCCTCCGGCGCGGGAATGTTCTCCATGATGGACTCGAAGAGCGGAATAAGGTTCTCCTTCGGGTCCCCGAGGTTCTTCATCGCGTATCCTTCGCGGGAAGAAGCGTAAACGACCTTGAAATCAAGGGCTTCGTCATCGGCGCCCAACTCCACGAACAGATCGAAAATCTCGTTGATGACATCGTCCGGACGTGCGTCCTTCCTGTCTATCTTGTTGATGACCACAATGGGCTTGAGGTGGAGGGCCAGTGCTTTCCGAAGGACGAAGCGCGTCTGCGGCATCGAGCCCTCGAATGCGTCCACGAGAAGGAGCACGCCGTCCACCATCTTGAGGACGCGCTCCACTTCCCCGCCGAAGTCGGCATGGCCCGGGGTGTCCACGATGTTGATACGGGTGTCCCCGTATTGGACGGATGTATT
>CAZFWQ010000511.1:0-440 GCA_964522755.1 uncultured Oscillospiraceae bacterium
GGATCGCTAGGCTCAGCTGCCAATCCTGAACGGTCTGATTATGAGCCAGCATGTCCGAGAAAGCTTGAAGGCGGTCCTTGTGAGAGGTCGCGAGGGGCGGCAATTCCGCTGTCAGGAACATCTTCACCCATTTTGTGTAAAAGGCCACATGATGTTCAGGGACCAGTTTGCGTTCCCTCATGTATTTGACAAAAGGCTCCAGATCAAAGGCTTGCACAATCGGCCTCCCGTGGCTGGTTGAATTTTCGGACGTTAGACGTCATGACGCCTAAGGACTATATAGCAAGTGATTGCGTCATTACTAGTAAACTATTACTAATTATTTGCCTGATTATACGTCATGACGCCTAACGCCTGCCAGGCGGGCATATGCGTCACGGCCAAGCCCCAGTGAAAATGCCGCCACTGTGGCCTGCGCCCGGCGCTGGATGCGGGAAAAA
>CAZFWQ010000511.1:450-2589 GCA_964522755.1 uncultured Oscillospiraceae bacterium
TGTCATCATGGCAGTCATGCATCAGCACCGCGATCCTGAATACTGGAAAACTAGATAAACTGCGAACCACCGACCGCACTGTACGCCTCGCCCTGACGGGCTCGTCGCCAGTGAGCCGGAACGTTGGCATAAAGAAATGATAATGAACTTGCGCCGATAAATGTATCACTATAGTATCACATTATGAAAACAGAACTAGTGACTACGCTAAAGCGACAAGCCACCCGAATCCTCGCTGATTTGCATGACTCAGGCACCCCTGTTCTGATTACAGAGCACGGCGCTCCTTCTGCTTATCTTGTTGATGTGTCGATGTTTGAGATGATGCAGGGCCGAATGAAAATTCTCGAGGGCATTGCGCGGGGGGAACGCGCAATCCTGGAGAAGAGAACGGTGGCCCACGACGAAGCCAAACGGAGGCTCTCAAAGTGGCTCGCCTGATCTGGACCGAACCTGCTTTGGACGATCTTGATGACCTTGCAGGCTACATTGTGATGGATAATCCGAGGGCAGCAAGCCGATTGGTTCAGAAGGTTATTGAAAGTGTAGGCCGGCTTGAGCGATTCCCTCATTCCGGAAAGAAACCACGGGAATTGCCCGAAACCCCGTATAGGGAAATAGTTGTGCTTCCATGCCGGATCTTCTATCGGTTTGACGGGAAAACGGTTTACATTGTTCACGCGATGAGGGAAGAGCAACAGCTTGATCGCTTTCTTCTGAATGAACGCGAGAAGGAATGATGATGCCAACATTTAAGGGTTAGCACGTCGCGCCGCAGCGCGACGAGCAATCCTGTGTTGGACTAAGTTTACTGTATTTTGCACGGGGCCGATGGGTGTGTAGACGAGGGTTATCGAGAACTCTGACCGCAGTGGATGGATCCCGAAGAGGCTGAGACGGATAAAATAGCTGAGCGCGAGCGTCGAGAGGCGTAGCGATCAGCCCTATTTTTTGGAGGATGGGCAGAACCCGGCTGTGCCGTGCATGGCGCGGCTTGATCGGAGTTAGCGATATTCGTAATGATCGGCATGGGCTATTCGGGCGGGGCATGTGAAGGGGGCATCTGGCCGGGACGGAAGCGCCTATTCGATGTCTCTGGGTATTACGGCAACGAGTTCTCGTACAACACCTCGGCGAACTATCTCGGTTCGACTGCCGCTCTTACCAACTATGACACCTACGTAATCAACCTGACACCTTGACTATGCTCTGACCGCTCTGACGCTGGAATCGGCTACGCCGAACGCGAATCATGCGCCAACAGACATTGCATTGTCCGATGTGTCCGTGCTGGAAAATGAGCCCGTTGGAACGTGGGTCGGGACGCTCGACACCACCGATCCTGATGAGCGAGGCTGTCGCCTGCATTACTTTTAAATGAAGTAAGGGAGGGCTATGACGCCGATTCACGACAACTTTCCTATCCCAGGAGTCCCTCGAAGGCTGCTGGAGTTGAATCCATATAAAAATCATAAAATTGTGACTACTGGGCTTGACGCATATTCCTTGACGATATATATTCCGCATATATTTATTCTGCGAGAATATAAATGGCGGCCAAGAATACTAAAAAATCGTCCGGCAATGGTGATCGGATGTTTGATTTTGAGATCCTGCGCGAGTTGCGGAAGCGCGAAGGCTGGACCATTGATGAACTTTCCTCCAAAGCCGGGGTTTCTCCGGCGGTTATCTCCAAACTGGAGCGCAACCAGACTTCCGCGGAATTGAACACACTGTTCAGTTTGAGCCGGGCTTTTGGCATGAATGTCACGGATCTCCTGATGCTGGCTGAATCACGAACTTCTCACCGTGCCAGTGAATCCAGCCACCGCTCCGGTACCTTCAGTTTCCGGGAAATTCAATATGGTAATATCCGTGCGCTGTTGGGCGAAGCCAAGGCTGGCGGGAAAGTATCGAATCCTGAGATTCATCATGACGATCTCGAGGTATGCTGGGTGTTGCGCGGGATGATCAAGCTGCAATTGCCGCATGAACATCCTGTCATTAAGGCTGGCGAATGTGTCCAGTTCGATGCCATTCTTGAACATTCTTATGAGGTGATTGAGGACTGTCAGATTCTTATTCTGCATCTGAAAAAGGGAAAGCGCTTTTAATATGATCAAAATTAACAAGACCCTG
>CAZFWQ010000512.1:0-2588 GCA_964522755.1 uncultured Oscillospiraceae bacterium
GTGGCTTGTGACTATCTCAAGGATTCATTCGTTGGCCATGACTCGGAGACCGAAGTGAAAACCGTTCTCTATACGGGAACCATGGCGGAACAGTATGGCGTCCTGGATTTGGTGCGTGCGTTCATGTCCATCAAGGAAGCTCATTACAAACTCGTCCTTTGCGGTGCCGGAGACTCGGAAACGCGGATCAGGGAATACGCTGCGATTGATCCGAGAGTTCAATTCAAGGGTTCTCTGGCACACCGCGAAATCATCCTGCTGCAGGCCCAGGCTACAGTCCTCGTCAATCCGAGGAAAAATCAAGGAGAGTATACCAAGTATTCTTTTCCCTCCAAGACACTTGAATACATGCAGTCGGGAAGGCCGGTCCTGATGTACAGGCTTGATGGAATCCCAAAAGAATATGACAGGCATCTGATGTATTTTTCACTTGACGGTTCGCGGAGCATGGCTGAAACAATCGTCGATGCATGTGAGTCGCCAAGGCAAGTCCTTGCTGAGTTTGGAGCCCGGGCCCGGGAATTTGTTCTTGGTGAAAAAAATGCTATAATTCAAGCGGAGAGAATCATCAGGATGATACATGAAAAAATCTATGCCGGTCAGGATGTGCCATGAAGAATGAGCAAGGGAAGATTTCCATAGTGCTGCTGTTCCTGCAGGCGGTCTCAACGGTTGTTTTACTATATTGCTACCTTAGTGGCAACAATGACTTCCGCGAATTGTTCTTACTCGGTTTCTGGGGTCCCTTGTCGATGTTATTCGTCGTATGGGTTTTTTATTCCTGGAAAATCCTCACATCACGAATCCTCTCATACTACGCAGTGTTCATTCTTGTTGCCGTGTTATTTCATTTTGGCCAGGCATGGGTTCAGTCTTTGTCTCCGGATGCCAAATCCTATGTGAACCTGACTGATTTTTACAGCGACGGCAAAATCAATACGGGATTTTTTTTCTCATTCTGCTGTTTGATGATTCTTCATTTCGGAGGGTTGGTTGCCGCATTTTTCTCCCGGAACGGGAAAAAATGGCATGATGCTGAATCGGAAAACATGATTCCGGATTTGGGCCGAAGGGTGAAAGAACCGCTGAATCAGGATCTTCTGATGACTTTTGGCATTGTGCTGTTTTGTTTCTCATTTTTTATGAAGTTGATCATTGATGCCAGGATGTTCGGATATGTCTTGCAAGGTGGATATTTGGCCATTTTCGACAATGAATTGTCAGGTGTTTTTTGGAGACTGGCATATCGGATATCGGGATTTTTCTACCCGGCCGTTTACATCATCCTTTACACCGTCCGTAATAATGACAGGGCATGGAATTTCCTGTTCAGCGGCGTGATTCTATACAATCTCATGTATGGTTTTTTCATCGGCAATCGTGGCAGTGTCTTCATGTTCATCCTTGCATTGATTCTGTATCGGCATACCATCCATAAACGATATACGAAAAAGGAATCACTGAAACTGGCTCTTTTTGGATTTTTGGTATTGATGCTGAGTTCCGTGATAGCTTTGACCAGGGTCGCGGCCAAAGGCGACATGTCAATCAATGGCATTCTGTCGGGTATTGCCGGTTATAATCTGATATATGGCTCCATATCCGAATTTGGCGGGACTTTGATGACATTGCTGGTAGCAATGCGCATTGTGCCGGAGACGCTGCCATTTGCGGGCGGAATATCTTACTTGGCATCTTCCGTCATAATCATTCCGGATGTTTTCGGCCTGTTTGCCAACTTGACGCCCTATATCACGGTTTCGGGGGTATTGAACGAATATCATTATGGGTTGGGTGGTTCCTTCATTGCGGAAGCCTATTACAACTTCGGCAATTATTCCGCTCTCTTCATGTTGATTTTGGGGTTCACGATTGGCAAGTATACGCTGAAACTGGACTTGGATGACTTTGACAGAAAGCGGTCCACCTCTTCGGTCTGGGCATCCCTGATGTATCTGGCCATGCTGATGTATATCCGCGACCAGTTTTACAGCATCACGTCCGGCATGCTGCAGTATTGGCTTTACCCGTTGCTGCTCCTCTGGATGTTCCGGACATTCATTCCATTTGTTTTCAAGAGAAGCAATCCGTCTGAGATGCTGTCGAAAAGTGATTGAAAAGGCAATGCCGAGTCGACCGGAAATTGACTCGACCAGTATGAATATGAGAAAAATCTTATCATGTGATGATGCAAATAGATGAGGGATTTATGAAAAGTGTAGTCTTCGTATATGGCAAGATGGTTATCGGAGGCAGTACGACAAGCCTTTTGTCCATTCTCAACATGATTGATTTCAGCAGGTACCAGGTTGATTTGCTGCTGTATGAACATGGCGGGGATCTGTTTGACATGATTCCCAGGGAAGTCCTCCTTTTGCCGCAAGGGAAGAAATATCGGGACAAGAGTCCGCTGCTTTTGGCTCGCAGGATGTTGTCTCCCTCATATCTGAAGGCATTTGCCATGTCGAGGCTTCTCGCCAAAGCGCACGGGAACCCACTGCTGCGTCCCCAGATCATGTCTTATGAAAGTGCTGCAATGAGTCGCAGGATAGAACGTGATTATGACATTGCGATTGGTTTTCTCGAGT
>CAZFWQ010000513.1:0-2574 GCA_964522755.1 uncultured Oscillospiraceae bacterium
GGAAACAGTTTCTTATTGATAAAACTGCGGCCTGCGCAGTCGACCGCTGAATCCTGCTTGTCTGGCATAGCCTTGAAGGCAATGACGGGAATTCTGACTACTTTTAAAACTGGCTCGGTCCCATTTTAAACACCCAAATCCGGATTTTATTCCGAGTCCTATATTCCAAAAACCGCAAGCTCCGCATTTGGCTCTCAAAAATAATCCGATTTGATATGTTTAAGGATTGCCTTATACGCCCAGTTGTCCCATTCCGGTTCTACTCCGATGCCTTTGAGATCCACGTAGTTCTTCAATATGAGGAAACCGTCAAAGTGTTCGAACATCTCGGCAACACCCTTTTCGATGACCTGGCGGTTTCCGGTCGGGAGGATTTTCTGGATGTCTATCGGGGACCATAGGGCGGCCTTGTGTTTTTGAAGCAGACATGCAAGCTCGGGCATGTCATAAACTGTCGGCTGATCGAATTGGAAACAGTCTACTCCCGCCTTCAGGAGAGGTTCCAGGATTTCCCGGTTCTGCCCGCAGGAGTGCATGAACACTTTCATGCCGCATTCGTGGGCCATTCCGAAAAGTCCGCGATACAGATCACCAAAATATTCCTGCCACAGTTGAGGGGAAAACAAGAGTCCGTTCTGCGTTCCCATGTCTTCACAGAAAAATATGCCTTCGGCACCGGCTTTTCCTGCCGCCCGGATCACTTCCTCATAAACTACGGCGACTTTTCCGTTAAGCTTCCTGACCTCTTCGGGATAAAGAAGCATATCCATCAGGTAATTTTCCATCTTCCGCAGGTAACGCGATGATGCAAAGACCCAGCCCGGCATTCCTGCGAGCTTGAATTTATCATTCTTGTGCAGGAAACCTTTGCGGAAATTTTCAACGGTTTCATCAAAATCATAATGCGGGACTTTGAGGTCTTCCAGTTGAGCCCAGTCTTCAATCGCCGGCTTGACTACTTCTCCGGCGGCACAACCATCCGTCATACGCGCCCAGACATTGCCCCACATGTCGTCATAATATTCGAACTGCCCCGCCGCCCATCTTTTTTGGACATAACCTTTGGGAGTTCCGGCATCTACTCCGACCATGTCGTTTTTCCTGTCATTCTCAAAGGTGAGTCCGGGTCTGGGAGGATTGCAATGGTCAAGATTGGCATAAATTATTTCTTTTGAATTCATTTTGAAAACCTTTTGGGTTGTTGATGATTTATCTGAAAAACCATAACGATTCCTCAATCCTATTGATTGTCTTTCCCCTCCTGGACAAATGCAACTATGTTTTCCCATGGGGTCTCGGGCTGAATAATATTGGATGGACAGATAATGCCTCGCTTAATTCCATTGCAGGAAGCCTTTAGCCTCCTGACTTCCTTTCTCACATCGTCCCGGGTTCCAAACGGCAGGATATTTTGTACGCTCATTGAAGCGCAAAGAACGACATCCTTCCCGAACTCGCGCTGTATGCAGTCAAAATCCATGCACTCCGGCTGGAGCGGGTGGAGAATATGGAATCCCACATCAATCATGTCCGGAATGATCGCATTTATTTTCCCGCAACTGTGCAGGAAGAACTTTGCATCCGGGAACTTGCTTCTGACAGCACTTAGAATCCCAGTCCATCTCGGTTTGATAAACTTGCGCCATAGTTCAGGCGATATCTGCATACCGGTCTGCATTCCCGCATCATCATAAAAACAAAGCACATCTATGCCTGCGCCGGCAGAAGCCAGTGCCAGCCGTGTTGTATGTTGTGCAATCTTATCCAATATCGCCTCCGCTATGTCCGGCATTATCAGCAAATCCATCATAAATGTATCCATGCCCCGCAGAAACCAAGACCACTCATATACGCTCCCGGCGTATCCGAAGACGGTGTAGCCGCGTTTATGATAATCCTGGATGGGGGAAAGAGCAGGAGACGAATCAATAATCGGGAACGGCAAGGCTTCGATATCGGAAACCTTTTCGGCATTCGCAAGAGGCGGAATAATCTGCTCATAGGTTCCCTCCATGCCGCCCGCCCAATGTCCAATACCCCACTCGTCAAATGTGATATCAGGCTTGTTTGTTCTCTCCTGCAGTTCTGTGAGATTCCCCCCATATCTGCTTGTGAGCGAAAATGTGCGAAAGTCGTAGTCGAAATATTCGGCAGGATCTTCCGCCCCGGTTTCTTTTTTGAAACGTTCAAGGATTGGCTTGGTAAAGCCGGGGATAGCGCCTACATCCAGAGTAAAAGGGATCCACTTATGACCTGAGCCATTTAAAAGGGCCTTAAAATTTTCATTGGGCGTCATGGTGTCTGTCATAAAACCTTTCGGATTACTGAGCTGGCCTATTACTTTTGATGAACTTTGCAGGGTTCCCGCCCCAAATTTCGCCTGCCGGTACGCTTTTAGCCACGACTGCGCCCGCTCCGATCACTGAATCATCTCCGATCGTAACGCCTTTCAGTATTATCGCGTGAGCCCCTATGAAAACCCGGTTTCCTATGGTGACCGGCGACCTCGCTCCGCAATCCTTTGTGATCCTGTCTTGGTGGCGGAGGGAGTGGAAATCAGTGTCGTACACAAAG
>CAZFWQ010000514.1:0-2569 GCA_964522755.1 uncultured Oscillospiraceae bacterium
TGCATCTCCTCGAATCATGCCTGCCTTCGCATGTTCGAACTGCAGGCTTTCTCCCGTCCCAAAACCAGGATGTCAATTCATGACTTCAAGGGTTGTATTTCCAACTGGTTCGGGATATATTGAAAATGATCAAACGCAAAGGAGAATACAAAAATGCCAAAATTTGGTGTAAGCATCTACAGCATAAGCCGCAAGATCATGAACGGGGAATGGACCGCCATGCAGGGAATCAGATGGCTGGCTGAAATTGGCGCGGAAGTCATTGAACTGGTCCCGTTCGGCATAGACTTCATCAAGGAACCCGACCTCATCGGAAAATGTCTGGCCGTCGCGGCAGAGTGCGGCGTGAAGATTGACAATTTCTCGCTCAACGCCAATTTCCTCCAGATAACAGATGAACAGTACGTTGCAGAAGTGGCCCGCGTCAAGCAATACATCGACATCTCCGCCAAACTCGGTGTAACGACGATGCGTGTGGATTGCGCGGGTTTTCGCAGACCCATCGAGACGAATACGACGGCCAACTTCATCAGGGAGCTTCCGACAATCATCAGCACATACCAGGATTTGTGTTCATATGCCTCCGGATATGGCATCATGATCCTGCTTGAAAACCATGGTTTCCATGTCAACGGTTTCGAACGCACCGCCTTCATCCACGAAGCAATGAAAGGCGAAAACTTCGGCGGTCAGCTGGATTGCGGCAATTACACCTGTGTCGACGATATCCCGGAAGTCGCCATCAAGATGAACATGGCGTATGCCACGACCATACACATGAAAGACTTCTACATCCGTCCGGAAGACCGGAATCCCGGTGATGCCAGCCAGTTCGACTGCTCCAATTCATGGTTCCGCTCCAGGGCGGGCAAATATCTGCGCGGATCCATCCTGGGCCAGGGAGATCTTGATATCCCTGCCGTCATCAGGACAATCAAGACTTTTGGTTTCGACGGCAACATCTTCATCGAATTCGAGGGCATGGAAGACTGCCTGTACGGCACGAAAGTATCGCTGGACAACCTCAGGCGCATCTGGGCAGATGTCTGAGAAAGGTCGGGTCTTTCACAATTGAGGTTTCGAGATCCGAGTCAAGACAGGTCATGCAATCATCGATTCCGAGGTCTGAGAAAGGTCGGGGCATCCATATGAAAAGTTTCCGATGCATGATATGCGGCTATATCCACATTGGCTACAATCCGCCGGAGAAATGCCCGATCTGCGGGGCCGATGCCTCCGAGTTCGAACCATACGAGCCTGAAGCCCTTTCCGTCGGCAAACCTGTTTTCTCATTCCGCTGCATCAATTGCGAATACATCCATGAAGGAACGGAAGCCCCGGAAACCTGTCCTGTCTGCGGTATGAAAAAAGACAGTTTCGAGCCTTATACCAGGGCTGTGGAAGGTTCATCCACCACCGACCACCTCCGGATAGTCATCATCGGCGGTGGAATCGCAGGCCTCTCCGCAGCGGAAGAGGTTCGGAAACACTCTGATTCAGCGGACATCACCATGGTTTCCACCGAAATCCAGCTGCCATATTACCGCCTGAACCTTACCCGATACCTCGCGGGTGAAGCGGATCGGGCAGACCTGAGCATCCATCCGGAGCACTGGTATCGCGACAACCGGATAGGGCTTATGCTGGGAAAAGAAGCAACGGACATCGACAAGGAACAAAAGCACGTTCGTCTGAATGATGGCACAGTGCTCGCATACGACAGGCTGCTGGTTGCCATGGGCGCGCACCCCTTCGTCCCCCCGCTCCCGGGAACCCATCTTGAAAACGTGCTTACTGTCCGTCACCTTGAAGACGCGGATGAAATCCTGGATAAAATGAACGGGATACGCTCGTGCATCTGCATCGGCGGTGGTGTCCTGGGCCTGGAAACGGCCGGCGCCCTCGCAAAGCATGGCGTTTCCGTGACGCTTCTGGAAGGATCGGACTGGCTGATGCCTCGCCAGTTGAACCAAAAAGGCGCCATGCTTCTGAAAAATTACCTGCGGGGCATCGGGATCGAGGTCAGGGAAAACTGCCGGACCGCAGAAATACTCGGAGACCGCCGCTGCGAAGGAGTTCTGCTTCAATCCGGTGAAGTCCTCAAGGGGGACATGGTCATCATCACGACGGGAGTGAGGCCCAATACCCACCTGGCCAGGAAAGCCGGGCTGGAAGTGGACAAGGGGCTCATAGCGGACCATCATCTGCGGACCACGGACCCGAATATCTACGCGGCGGGTGACGTAGCCGAGCATTATGGGACCTTGTACGGCTTGTGGAATGTCGCCCAGTTCCAGGGAAGGGTGGCTGCGATGAACATGCTGGGCATCGCAACCCAGTTTGGAGGGATTCCCAGGTCCAACACCCTGAAGGTTTTGGGCCTCGAGATGTTCAGTGTCGGGGATTTCACCCCTTCAGACGCCAGTTACCAGCAATACGAGGCGGAAGGTGAAAACAGTTATGTCTCCCTTGTCTTGAGGGACGGGCGCATGACGGGGGGAATCGTCATCGGCGACAGGATGCTTGCCGTCAAGGTCAAGCAGGCTGTTGAAAAGGGAACCGGTTTCCC
>CAZFWQ010000515.1:0-2568 GCA_964522755.1 uncultured Oscillospiraceae bacterium
TTTATATCAGGGGGCTGTCTCGAAAGAGACAGCCCTTTGTTTGCGTTCTTGATGAATTGCAATTCGAGTATTGATCTAAAACAGTACATTAACATGAAATGATGAAAAACATAAAAAATGCATAGTAAAGTTTGCCGGTCCATAATGCGGGTGCTAAACTGTGAATGGACGTTTTGTTCTTGTTATGAATGGACATTCTATTTCTTAATGTGAATGGATGTTCCAGTTCTTGCTTTGAATGGGCATTCAAGTTCTTTCTGAGGAGGAGAAGACGAGATTGAGTGAGAAACTGGGCGGGAGGTTGAAGAATGACAAAGATAAAAAACCGTTGCGAATTTTCTACTCGAAGCAATTCTGGTGGTGTCTTCTTTTGGGAGCTTTAGTTTTATATGGAGTTAATACGATTTTTTCTTTCAGTCAAATGAAAGCACCGGCGTCCAATGGATTGAGCGAGCGTGTCGCAGCGGCTGTCCAGGCATGGACGGGTCAGCATTTTGACATCAATCCGTCTGATTCCTTCTGGCAAGAGGATGTCAACAATATTGTCCGAAAACTGGGACATGTGCTGGAGTTTTCATTGCTGGGAATGATGGTGTGTGGATTCCTGAATGTTTTGACAAAACGGAATGGTTTTGCGGTATTGGTCTCACCGTTCTTCTGTTTCGCGGTTGCTGTCGTCGATGAATACATTCAACGATTTTCGGATGGACGCGAGCCCGGATGGAGAGACGTCAGGCTTGATACCATAAGCGCTATGCTGGGTATCATGCTGGCGGGCATCGTGTTTGGGCTGTTTTGGCATATTCATGGATTAAAACTGAAAATTAAGTTGTTGGAAAAGAACAAGACAACTTAGCGAATATATTTGGAAATCAGAAAAGAGCATTCAACGTATCTCAAACGGATTGTCTTGTAAATGTGAAAGGTTGACATCTGGATTTCCGCTTGACACTCCGGTCCACTCTCGAATGAGGATTCCATTCCACACTCCATTGCTCTTACCCATTATTTTCTCAATCCGTAATATGGAACTCGTCAGCAAAGAAGTTTGTCTGCCTGTACCGAATTGATCGGGCAAGCGTATAGCCAAACGTACCGGGACGATGGAATGAACAGTTTTTCCACCTGCTATGTTTTTCCATACATAAGTGTCCAGGTATTCGCCTTTTGTCACGTTGATCTTGCCGGTCCTATCCCGTTCAATCTCTATCCTGGCAATGACTGCGTCTTCCGCATTGCCACTGGTTCCATGCGTCGAGAAGGACATGTTGGCGAGGAAATTGCCCAATGAATAATACACGAGGGTATTTTTTCCGGTGATGGAAGACAGCACGGAGATTTCCTGCAGTACATGAGGATGATGCCCAATGATTACGTCAACGCCTTTGTCGGCAAGATATTGCGCCAGGACCCGCTGCGATGGGCTGGAAACGGTTTTATACTCATCACCCCAATGCATCAGGAAAACGATGCATTCGGCCTTGGCATCCTTCATGGCCTGAATTCGTGCATCCATGGCATTCATGTCCTGTTCGAACCGGGTCTGAACGTTTGGGTTGAATGAATCGACCAAGGCATCCGCTTCGGGAGGAAGGTTTATTCCGTTGAGCGCTCTGATTTTATCTGAACCTATGGTTTCCCAGGTATAAGCCGTGATGCCGATTCTTATTCCATTCACATCTTTTACGATGAAGGAAGGATCATTTGCGTCGGAACGGGTGCCAACGACATCGATACCTGCTTGCTGGAATATTCTCGGGGTTCGAATGAGACCCGGAAGCTTCCGGTCGAATGCATGGTTGTTGGCAGTGGTGACCATGTCCAGACCTGCATTTTTCAATGCTGTGGCGATGGCATCAGGCGCAGCGAACATCGGGTATCCGGAATATGGGGGGCCATTTAAAGTGCCTTCAAAATTGGCAATTGAATAATCAGACTGCTCGAAAATGGCGGAGACATCATCGAATATGTAATCGTAGGAGTATGATTCATCATTCTGCAGTCCTCCTCTTATGACTGAAGCGTGAAGTATGATATCGCCTACAGCGGTGATGACGGCTTTTGCGGAGAGGTTTATTTCAGGAGTCGGGGCAGCGGATGATTCCGGAGTTGGGGCGGCAGACGATTCGGGAGTTGGGGCGGTGGATGATTCCGGAGTTGGGGCGGCAGACGATTCGGGAGTTGCATCAACAATTGGTTCCATGACTACAGCGACAGTCGTTTCCGGGATTGGCTCAAGTGTTGACCCTGATACGTGGCTGTTCAAAGAAAAAGGTTCGCTTTTTGAAAGCGCGCCCATGCCATCCACAGTTTTTTGTCCCAGGAGTTTACCAGACTCAGCAGTGATGATGAACGTATTCGTTCGAAGGGATGCTTCCGCAGAGGGAGATGACAACCCGAGCAATATGACTGTGACAATACATGCAAACATCTTTGGAAAAAGATCCCGCATTGAATCTCCTCATAATCTTTATCAGTTTACCATTTCACACTAAATGAAGAAGGAGACAATGTCAACAAGGCACAATTGGTGATTTCATGGAATACGCATGCCTACAGACAGTTTGC
>CAZFWQ010000516.1:0-2559 GCA_964522755.1 uncultured Oscillospiraceae bacterium
GGAACTCCAAGCTCCTTGCCTCTGCATTGCCCCCGATACTATTCACCTTGGTTCTTTTTTCAATACTGCTTATTTCCTACCTCCTCTATCCCGCACGCCATCTGTACACAGGCATGGTGGCATCACTTGGCTTAGTTCTTACCATATTTGCTTCCTGGGCGATCTATGCTAATGCGGCTGGCACCCGGCTCGTAATGTTCAGGCAATTGTCCCTGAGCCGAACCCAGGCGGTTTCCGCAATGCTGTATGGTCTAGGTGCCAAAGAACTGGAAGGACTAACCCAGTTTTATGCTTCGAGCGCTGACATAACGCCAGCTGAGTTTATGCAATTTGCCCGCTATCTAACAAAGAACATGTCTGTTTCCGCCTGGGAATGGATTCCAGCCATTCCCGCTTCCAATAAAACCGCCTTTGAGCAGGATGCGCGGCAAGATGGGTTGGAAAATTTCGAGATATGGCAAAAAGATACTGATGACAAACGTATCCCCGCATCCGGGCGACCCTTCTATTACCCGGTATACAGGGTAGCGCCCTTCGGGGGTAACGAAACAGTCCTGGGTTATGACCTCGGCTCCGAGAGCGTACGGCGCGCCGCCCTTGAAAATGCGATGCAGTCAGGACTACCCAGCGCAACGGATGCCATCACCTTGGGGCAGCAGATGGGGAGTCAAAAAGGAATACTTATATTCAAGCCAGTCTTTGACCATAATGCGTCCGATAAACTTCGAGGTTTCACTCTGGCCACAGTGCGGATGACTACCCTGCTTGGAAACGTCAAGGACGACTCTGGCGTGATTCTTGAGATCTCGTCCCTGCATGAAAATGCCCCTCGTGAGGTGCTTGCGAGTATGATGGAACAGAATAGTTCTCCTAGTGAGAAGCTTACCCTCATCCGTCCCGTAATTGCCTTCGGAAAGGTGTATTCCGTTACCGCCTATGCTGGACCTGATTTCATGAATCAATATCAAGTGGCGGCCTGGGTTACCATAGTTACGGGTTTGATTCTAACGCTCACCCTGTCCCTGCTCGTCAATATGACCACCCGCCGCCGGGAAGAGCTCGAGCATCTGGTTGACGAGCGGACTATGCGGCTTGCCGAAAGCGAGGAGTCCTACCGGAACCAATTTGCCAAAAATTCCGCAGTCATGCTCCTGATCGATCCCGAGAACGGCTCTATACTTGATGCCAACGAAACGGCCATAAGTTTCTATGGATATTCAAAAGCACACATGATGACGCTCCGTATCAGCGATATCAATACATCGCCTCCCCATGAAATAAAAAAATCCATGGCCTCGATTTCCCAGGGACAGGGCAGCCGTTTTGAATTTACACACCGCCTTGCCAACGGCACTCTGCGATATGTAGAAGTGTCGGCGAGCAGTATTCTCTTTGGTGGACGGCCTGCAATCCATTCAATCATAAATGACATAAGCGAACGAAAGCATATTGAAGAAAACCTGAAGGAAGCACGGGAACGCCTGAGCCTCGCAGCAAAAGCCGGCAGTATAGGTGTGTGGGATTACGACATCGTCAATAATATCCTGGTGTGGGATGAGGGCATGTACCGTCTCTACGGTATTAGCGCAGAACAATTCAGTGGAGCGTACGACGCCTGGCAATCAGGACTTCATCCGGACGACAAGGAGCGGGGAAACGCTGAAATTCAGAAGGCCATAAGCGGGGAAAAAGATTTTGACACTGAATTCCGCGTTCTCTGGCCGGACGGGGAAATACATCATATCCGTGCACTTGCCATAGTGCAGCGGGACAGCGCAGGGAAGGCTTTGCGCATGATTGGCACCAACTGGGACATCACTATACAGAAAAATGTGGAATCCGACCTCAAGGAAAGCAACGAATTCCTGAAACTGGAAAAAGAACGCGCAAACGATCTGATGGTACAAGCCGAGGCGGCAAACCAGGCTAAGAGCGCATTCCTCTCCACTATGAGCCATGAAATCCGGACGCCAATGAACGGCGTCATCGGTATGACCGGACTTCTGCTGGACACTCCCCTGACAACAGAACAAAAACAGTATGCCCAGATAATACGCTCTAGCGGAGAAGCGCTCCTGACACTTATAAACGACATCCTTGACTTCTCCAAGATAGAAGCCGGCAAGATAGAACTTGAAAACCTGGATTTTCATCTGCGGGTGACCCTGGAAGATACCATCGATATTTTAGCAGTCAAGGCAGAAGAAAAAGGCTTATACCTGGTGAACACTATCGACGCGGATGTGTATGAACACCTGAAAGGCGACCCGGGACGTCTGCGGCAGATACTGCTCAACCTCGCGGGTAATGCCATCAAGTTTACCAATACCGGGAGCATCACGATTCATACAAGCGTTGTGAGTGTTAACCCCACACACGAAACCATCCGCATAGAGATAATCGACACCGGTATAGGTATACCGGAGGATAAACAAAAACTTCTGTTCAATCCTTTTACACAGGCTGACAGCTCGACCAGCAGGAAGTATGGCGGCACAGGACTTGGACTGGCGATATCAAAACAGCTGACCGGGCTTATGGGGGGAACCATTGGTGAAA
>CAZFWQ010000517.1:0-2549 GCA_964522755.1 uncultured Oscillospiraceae bacterium
ACGACGACGAAGACGATGACGGTGAAGACGATGACGAAGACGAAGATGACGACGATGACGAAGACAATGAAGACGATGACGAAGATGGTGACGAAGACGATGATGGGTTTGACGAAGATGCCGAAAGGGCTGATTATATGGATTACGAACCGCAAGCGCCGGTGATGCGACTTGACTTCACCGGGCGCAATCAGCCATGTCCCTGCGGCAGCGGGAAAAAATACAAGAAATGCTGCCTAGGCAAATAAGAACCCGATGTCCGGGCAAAGAGGAATCTGCCTGCTTCAGGATATCGGCCATCTTCAGGATGTCTGCCGGATTCAGGATGTCTGCCGGCTTCAGGATGTCTGCCGGCTTCAGGATATTTACCGTCTTCATGTATTTATTGCGGAAACAACGGAGCCACTCCCTTAGCGTATCCGCGCAGGATGTCTACTTCTTCCGGCGTCGGTTCCTTCCAGTTGTTTCCCACTTCCAGAGCCCAACGGAACCACTTCATATATCCCGGTGGCAAAGCGGCTGTAATGCCTTGTGCCAAGGAGTATCGGAAGGCGAGTTTCGCGTGTTCCTCGTCGTCGATCGGTTCATACCATGTCTTTTCACGCGGATTTTCTGTTCCGGCGGGAATTCTCGTGCGCGCCATGGCCTTCAGTGCCAGAATGCCCATCCCTTTCTCTTTGGCGGCGTCCATGACCGTCGGAGAGAATACCCCGTCCAGCAGGTTCACCCAATTGATCGGGTAGAGGATGGAATCGAAATCGAACCGTTTCATCATATCCAGCGCGGCTTCCTCCGAATGGGCTGAAAAGCCGATATGCCGGATTAGCCCTGCTTTCTTTGCCAATTGGAATGTTTCCATGGCACCATCCGGACCGAAGATGGTTTCCACATCCGCCATGGAAGAGACTCCGTGAAACTGGTAGAGGTCGAAATGATCCGTCTGCAGTTTCTCCAGGGATAGTTTCAAAGAATCCGCGGCGCCCTTCCTGGTTCGAAGCTCTGTCTTGCATGCCAGAAAGACCTTTTCGCGCTTTCCCGCCAGTGCGGGGCCAAGACGATCTTCCGCGTCCATATAGGTGGGAGCCACATCGAAATAATTCACTCCCGCATCCAGTGCCTCATCCACAAAGCGATTTGCTTCCGTTTGCTCTTCATGGGCGGCCAGGATGCCGCCGAATCCGACGATGGATAGCCTGGCGTTTGTTTTTCCGAGTATCCGGTATTCCATAAGTTTCCCTCCTTGAGACATATGATGTCATTCATGTACCATGTCTTTGTTCTCATCTCTTTTGGATGGACCAGTCGTTCCTGAGCAACATAATCCAAATGCCTGTTGGTTCACCGTACAAGAATCAGAGATTTACTGATTTTTCCAGGTAGCAAACCGCTTCCTGTTCCTTCATGATGATTTCCCTGATGACAGATATGAGCTTTTCTCTTCCGGAAACAGAAAGCATTGCCTCTTCACAGGTATCAGCTTCGCAAATCAATTCTATCACTGTCTGGTATTTTGATATGGCATTGTCCAGACAGCTGGCAAATATTTCGTCATGCCGGTTTTTCATCGCCTCAAGGTACCGGACAGCTGATTTCCGATTCCACTCCAGTGTGAATTTTACATTGGAATGCCAGTAATGCTCTCCCATATGGTCGTGATCTTCAAGGCAGCTTATCCATGAATGAAGGGATTTTATACCAGTTCGCCAGTATTTTCGATATTGATTCCCATGGCGGAGGGCGAATGTTCCTGAATACTCATGATCCATTCCCAGAACCAAATCCCGATGCAATGCAATGGCAAATTTCAGGGATTCCATATCGGCTTTCGCTCTATCCATCTTTGGGATCGGATCTCCGACAGAAACGAATGCAAATGGAGGCATATCTTCCGTGACACGATCAATCCGCACTTCCTTTTCAGGTGTATTCGGGCACATGCCGATCATTGGATATGGATCCTCATCATATCCTGTTATCAAGTATTCAGTGCACGAAAACCGCACAATACATGGTTGGCCCTGTGCCAGGGAGGTTACTAACAGCGGACGTATTCTTTCCTGATAATAATCAGCAGGTTCTAATCCTGAATCGTTCAGATAAAGAATGCTGTCGAATATTTGTCTCCCAAGCACCTGTTCAAGAAAATCCAGTCTGATGTAGCCCAATGGCTCATTCGGCCACCATCCGACATCAACCGCCCCTTTGATAAGGTTTATGCTGTTTTCCTCGCCCTGGACAATGAATGCCTGTCCCAGATCTCCCATCAAAGTATCATAGTCAGTATCATGGCCCATTTCCCGAAGGATCAATTCCAGGCTGCGCGCCAGACCGTTCATCCATCCGGCGTGCCAATCCGGTTTTCCATTAGGTATCCACTGCAACCGGGGTTTTATGTTATCCATGAACATACCCTCGCACAAGTAGCTCTCGCTTGATTCGTTTCTATTTGTCAGCTGTTGCCTGGGGTCTGGACAGGGTATGAATGTAAAAATGGTTACTCCCTGTATTATAACCCAAATTTGAGTTTTGCTAACGAATCGGACCAAGAT
>CAZFWQ010000518.1:0-2538 GCA_964522755.1 uncultured Oscillospiraceae bacterium
GGTGTCGCTTGCCGGAACAACCTGAATTCCAGCTGGCATGCCGATGAATCCATAGGGAGAGCGCCTTGAAAATTTTTCCATCCATATTGGTCTGCACCACGCTGCAACGGGACTGTGAACGCCTGATTCATGCAGCGGCCCACCGTTTGGCAGAAAATGGCACCCTTCATGTGTTGCACGTCGCCGACCGCCCCTTCGATTTTTTCGAGAACATCAGGGAGGGCGAGGCGCTGGAGCATCTGTTCTCCACCGCAAAAGCTTTCGGTGCCGAGATGACAGTCATCAATGCCCCTCAGGTCGCGGAAACAATTGCACAGTTCGCAGAACACTACCGCATACACTGCATTTTTCTTGGGGTTTCACGCGTGGATCGGAACCATCATTTTCAAGAGCGGCTGCAGGAACTGCTGCGAAACTCGGATATCGATGTTGAAACGATATTCCCGGACCTTTTACCCGTCTCTTGAACGAAGCAGCGTCAATGAAATCATGAATGTTCCCCCGACTGCAGGGCGCTGTATATTTCCCGCTTGCTCAAGCCGCGATCCTTCGCGGCTTTCTTCATGGCTTCCATCCGATCCGATCCCGAAGCCAGATATATGTCCACATGGTCCCTGATGGGAAGTTTCAGCCAGTCTTCCCGTTCATCATCGCGAAGCGCGGCCTCCTCCGCCCCTGCCAGCACGATGACGTATTCCCCCCGCGGATCACGTTCCCCATATAGTGAAATCAGGTTGGCCAAAGTATCGCGCACCACTTCTTCATGGATTTTCGTCATTTCCCTCGCCAACGCGCAGCGACGGTTGCCAAGTACCGCCAGCAGGTCCGCCAGCACGGCACGCAGCCGGTGGGGCGATTCATATAGGACAAGCGTCCTTGTTTCAGATATCAGGGAATCGAGATGCCGGAGGCGATCTTTGCGTTCAGACGGCAGAAATCCCTCGAAACAGAAACGGCCCGTGGGCAGGCCCGACAACACCACGGCCATGACGGCTGCCGAGGGTCCCGGAGCCATGGTCACAGGGATGCCTGCCGCTATCGTTTCCCGAATCAGGATTTCACCGGGATCTGAAATGCCCGGAGTTCCCGCGTCGCTCACCAGTACAAGACGTGTTCCCCCCAGCATCTGGCGGATCAGGGAATTGGCCTTCTCCCGCTCATTCATGTCATGACAGCTGACCAGCGGCTTTCTGATTTCGAAATGGTTCATGAGGCGCAGCGTCTGGCGCGTATCCTCCGCGGCAACCAGGTCCGCCTCCCTGAGGGTGCGCAGCGCCCGGAGCGTGATATCCTCAAGATTGCCGATGGGTGTCGCGACAATCATCAGGCTGCCTGTCGGAGCGGTTTCCGGAGTGGTTTGCATGAATGCCCCTTTCCATGTGGACGAACACCCGGCGGAGTCCTTGCATTGCGGCCGAACACCCGGCGGAATCCTTGCTTTGTGGACAAACACCCGGCGGAGTCCTTGCATTGCGGCCGAACGCCCGGCGGAATCCTTGCTTTGTGGACGAACACCCGGCGGAGTCCGTGCATTGTGGACGAACGCCCGGCGGAATCCTTACAAAGTGACAGACGCGTGCCTTGTCACATGACAGCTGATGTTGACGGCGACTGGAAGGCCGGCGATGTGTGTGGGATAACTTTCCACGTGGACACCGAGTGCCGTGTTCTTTCCACCGAGGCCGGCAGGTCCGATTCCCAGGAGATTGATTTCACCAAGGAGAACGGTTTCGAGATCTTGCAGGTGCGGCAGCGGATTGCGGCTGCCCAATGGGCGCAGCAAGGCATGCTTGGCCATCAGGGCGGCTTTCTCCATGGTCCCTCCGATGCCGACGCCGACTACAATGGGCGGACATGGATTCGCCCCGGCCTTGTCGACCGTGTCAACGACAAATCGACGGACGCCTTCGACGCCTTCTGACGGTTTCAGCATGGCCATCGCGCTCATGTTTTCGCTTCCGAATCCCTTCGGCGACAACTCGATTTGCAGCGCATCCCCGGCCACAAGCGAAATATGGATGACAGCGGGCGTATTGTCCCCTGTGTTCCTTCTCAGGAGGGGATCGTCCACCACGGATTTACGCAGAAAACCCTGCGCGTATCCTTTCCGGACACCCTCGTCAATGGCGCTTGTCAATAGCCCTCCGCGGATGTGAACCTCCTGACCCATCGTGACGAAGACCACAGCCATCCCGGTGTCCTGGCAAATGGCAATCCGCTCCTCACGCGCGATGCGGGCATTCTCGAGCAGGCATTCGATGACGGTGCATCCAGTATCGGTGATTTCAGACTGCCCGGCCGCCCGCAAAGCTTCCTCCACATCCGGATTGAGACTGCAGTTGGCATCCACGCAGCAGGTGGCAACGGCTTCCACGATATTGCCCCACTCTACTTCCTTCATCATGTTCCCTTTCCTGCATCTTTTACGGTATAGTTCGCGTCATGGCGCGCCTCTGGCATGGATCCGCCCCGCATTCCGCCCAGCGCATTGCTTGCCGCGTCCTGTTCGGCTTCCTTCTTTGACTTGCCAACCCCGGT
>CAZFWQ010000519.1:0-2526 GCA_964522755.1 uncultured Oscillospiraceae bacterium
ATAAAGATTCGGCATCTCAGAATGGCGGGTGACCACGCGGTCGAACGCGACCACTTTCATGCCCATCGCCTTGGCAAGCCTTGCTGTCTCCCGGCCAATCGAGCCATACCCCCAGATCCCGACCACCGAGCCTCGGATCTCGTTTTGGAACTTGGCGGAACGGTCCCATATCCTGGATTCCTGGTTCCGGATCATGCCGCGCATATCCCGGGCAAGCATGACCATCATGGCCACGCACCATTCCGCAATCGGCACATCATTGACGCCCTGGGCGTTTGAAGCACGGATCCCCTTTTCTGGCAGGCCGAGGTTGAACAGCTGGGAATAGCCGGCCGATGAGATCTGGATGAATTCCAGGGATTCCATATCTTCGATGTTGGATGGCGGCACACTGCAAAAAAGGATGTGCTTGTCCGAAATCAACTCTTTTGGCAATTCTCTTATCTCTTCGGAAGGTTCAATGACCTCCACGCAAACTTCGGGAAGGCTTTTCAGATATTCCAGTCTCTCTTTGCAAATTTCCATATCAATAAGAATATTTTTCATGGTTTTTCTCTCCTTTGTTGGTGGCAACTAACCGAATGGAATGCATCTGCCAAATCAACCGATTAAAATGTATCCGTCAAATCTGCCAATCTGGCCTAGTCCACAAGGATTTTGCCCGGGACATCGTTGAACTCGCCGCTGCCCCGCACGAACGGGAACCGGTTCTTGGTGGCCTCGGTCAGGACAATCCCCAGACCGGGTTTGTCAGGGCATTGCACCCTTCCGTCTTTCATCACGAAACTGTCCCCGATGATCTCGCTGTGCAGCGGGCCATACGCCGGAGCGATCTCGACAATCGCGGTATTAGCACAGGCAAATGCCGCATGGATGTTCTGCATGAAGCCGCCGCCGCCCGCCCAGGAATGGGTGGCGATCTTGCGATTCCTGCCTTCAAACAGATGAGCGATCTTCATGAATTGCCCTAATCCGCCAACGTAAGACGCATCGGGTTGGCCCAGGTCGAAACAATCCTTTTCGATGTAAAGCTTCCATTCCGATGCCCCGGCAAGACACTCGCCGCCTGCGATGGTCACCGTCGTGTTTTTGCATAGATCTGCATAACCCCAGGGATCGGTGTAGTGAAGGGGTTCTTCGAAGAAAAAGAGATTGTACTCCTCGCACACTTTCATGACCGCTTTGGCTGTATCCAGCGTCCACATGGTTTCCATGTTGGACCAGTTTCCCATATGGCCATCCATCATCATTACAACTTCATTTCCAAATCGTTGTTTGATGGCAGCCAATTTTTTTCCTTCCATTTCGGCTGCTTCCGATGGGATGTTCGAGGTTAAGGAGTAGCCCAATCCACCATTATCATCCGCATAATATTCTCCAGCCCCTATTTTCACCCCTTTAAACCCTAATGACATATAAAATTCAATCTTCTTGAATAATTTATCCAGCGGGTAGTTGGCAGGTCCGCCTGTCGCATAAGCAAGTATGCTTTCGTGTTTCCTCCCGCCAAGCAGTTCATAGACCGGAACCCCGAGCATCTTCCCTTTCAGGTCGTAAAGAGCGGCTTCGATGCCGGACAGGATCTGGAGCCCCATTCCGTTCCGGCACCAGAAATTCCCGCATTGATACATCTGGTTCCACAGCAGGTCGATGTTTTCCACGGTCTTCCCTACAAGAATCGGCTTGAAGAATTCCACGATTTCCGGAACCACTTCGGGGATGAAATAACCGGTGTAAGTCTCCCCCAGTCCGATGAGTTCCGTATCGGTATGGATTTCGATAAACGCCGCGCTCCTTCTTTTTCTTGCTTCGCTTAAAAAAGGATCATTGGTGCAGGGCCCTGTCAGCAGGACTGTCTTGACATCCGTGATTTTCATGGTGCATCCTCCTTGATTCTTCTAATTAATCGGTTATTCTCTTAAATGATTAGTTTATTGACCTCTTCGTTGATTTTCTCGATTGTTCTGCAAAAAACCTCTATGTTCTTATTCGTATTCTCTCCCGCCTGTGCAACGATGGCCGTGAATTCCAAGTTTTCATATCCAGCCTCCGCGGAATAATCGCGGACAACCCGTTCCACTTCAGCCTGGGTGATGTTTTCGAAATCGCACTGGGGCTGGTGCAGGGTCCATTGGATCCAGGTATCCGGCAGACATTCCCTTAGATGCTTCAATTGGCCTGG
The DNA here is from genome assembly GCA_964522755.1 of uncultured Oscillospiraceae bacterium. Lineage (GTDB taxonomy): Bacteria > Bacillota > Clostridia > DSM-8532 > DSM-8532 > JAEWSN01. The sequence continues at coordinate 2,183 of CAZFWQ010000519.1, forward strand.
AATGCCCCTTGTCTGCATCACTTTGATATTCTCCTTGCCCGGATATTCCGCCCACACGTCATAAAGATGGGTTGATTTTCCGCAGGAGTGAAGATTGATGGCATTCATGCCCTTCTCCGTACAGTGCGTCTTGCGTTTCAAATCATAGGTTCTGCAGTATTTTTCGTATAATGCGGGGGACATGACGGTGGAATAATCCCCTCCGATGCTGCCCCAGCCATTCGCTTTTCCTTCTAACCCGAAATGTTTCTGCATATACTCCGCATAACTGGTGGCGATCTCATAGCATTTGTCCATTATCGCATAGGTTAGACCTTCTTCCGAGATCAGAATGGAGAAAAAAT
>CAZFWQ010000520.1:0-501 GCA_964522755.1 uncultured Oscillospiraceae bacterium
GAGAGCCGGTTCTGTGGGAGCCAGATACGGCCCGATATTGCCCGTCGCGATACAGTCTCCGTCAAGCAGTGCAATCCAAGGCTCTTCACAGTCCTTTGCGGTCAGTAGAGCTTCGCCTTTTAGAATATCAGCAATGATTCTCATAGCACCAGGCGTATTACTGCGCGGAATGGATGAATCGAAGACAAAAACATTTTCGAATTGGGTGAAAAATGCTTTTTCCTCATCAGAAAGAGAAATACCAAGAATGTGAATTCGCTGGTCGGGTTCGTAAAATTTAAGTGATAGCACCAGAATATAAACCGGTATCACAAAGTTGGTGTCTGTAATGACGGTTATAATTGTTTTCAATTTATTCTGCATAACATCCAATCATATCTATTTACCTCGCATATTGCGTTTTGCGACGAGAGTCGTCCAGTAAATTGGGCAGAAAGCAGGGGTCAATGCGCATTGCCATCCGCAAAGCCAATCCATTCATTTGTCCCAGTCTGGTGGAGA
>CAZFWQ010000520.1:528-2511 GCA_964522755.1 uncultured Oscillospiraceae bacterium
CGGTGGGTATTCCAGCCTGACCCATCGGGTGCAAGCAGAGGATTTTCCATTACAGGCCGTTCGGCATAATCGTCCGGTGTGAGCGTCAGGACTTCGTATCCCAGTAGCCGATGCCCATAGCGGAGGAGACAATCTTGTGCAAAGCGGATCAGCCTGCCGTCTATTTCACGAATGGGACCCCCGCAACGAGCGCGAGTACGATCCTTGACGATGACTGGGTTTTTGGCATGTGCGCGCCATGGGCCCCTCAGTTCATCGGCATAAAAAATCTCCATATTTTCATTCTGTCCTGTGCTGGCGAAAATCCACCATCGTCCGGCATACCTTACGATGCTTGGATCTTTATAATCGCCTTGGATCAGATCAGCTATATGCGTCCAGTGTGTCGGGAATGGATCGGCTTGATAAAGGCGGATAGAGTTCGCCTTATGGCTTTCCGGGATCATGTAGTAGACACCGTTCCATTTGAATACATACGGATAAGATAGATGAAACGGTTCATTCAGCACAATTTGCCGGTACACCCAGTTCGTGGTATCAGCGCTGGTTGCCAATCCAATTTCGCCCTGACGGGTTGAAATGCTGTCGATTTCAAAAAAAAGATACCATAATCCGCGCTCCTGGACGGCGAATGGGTCGGCCACCATGCGGGCTGCGGTGTCGGTAATATCCCGGGCGCGTAATATCGGTTTTTCCGGTACAGTCAGTTTGAAGGGTGTTTCACCCCGGACGATGCCGATGGACCACAGCTCCTGACGAAGCAGATGGCTGGCACGCAGCCGGTCGGTGAAGTGCGATGCGAAGAAAAAACGATCCACTGCCAAAGCGGCTAAAAGAAGCAGGAACGCAGTGCAACCGGCTATGCGTGCCCTTTTCATTGCAGACTCATTAACCGAAATGTTTTTCGATATCACGGACAATCATGCGAATCATATCTGCATCGAGCTGATCTTTTTTCATCAGACATGCGCGGTCAACTGCCAGCTTGCAGACGCGATTGATCTGGCGAGGGCATCCGCCCGAGAATGAAAAGAGAGGATCAATACTGTTCGGGTTGAAAATATCGGTTTTCTCTGCGCCCGCTGTTTTCAGGCGGTGTTCAAGGTAGGGAACCATTTCTTCGTACCTCAGGTTCTTCAAATAACAGAACATGCCCAGCCGCTGGTAGATTTGAGGCAGTGCGCTCAATTTGGCCTTCAGTTCCGGCTGGCCGGAAAGAATGATCGTCATCACAGACTCTTGCTGATTGTAATTGGTCAGACACTTCAGTTCGTCCAGGCACTCTTCACTCAGGAACTGAGCTTCGTCCAGAATTAGGATGAGGTGTTTACCAATAGAGGCAACCTTGTTATGCAGAAGCTGTTCAAACTCTTTCAGCAGGTAATACTTGTCATCCGTTACCGCAACTTCACCTTTACCGCGTAACTGCTGGTTGATTTCTGCAACAATATGCTCAAACGGAAGGTGGGCCGTGTGCAGCTTGATCGTCGTGTAAAGATCCTTGCGCAGACGGGATGTCAGCACATTCAACACCATCGTTTTTCCGCTGCCGATTTCACCGGTCATGGCCCCCATACCCATTCCACGGTCTGAAACGAGGTAGAGCAGGCGGGCTAGCGCTTCGCCATGTGCCTCGCTTTCATAGAAAAACTGTTCATCGCAGTTTGATTCGAACGGTGGCTGCCTCATTTTCCAGAAGGATAAATATTCCATAAGATCTTCCCTGCTTTTACGTAGGTTAGACTAGATGAATCTGTATAGATAGTGAAAGAAAAAAACACAACCAACTGCACCGCAATACATTTAGTCAAGATGACCCTGAGATGAGGTTGTCGGTAAATTCGTAAAATGCCAGGCATAAATTTTCTTGCAGCGCTTATTCAAAAGGTTGTTTGACGAAATGACTTCGCACGCCGGCGCGCTTTTGTTAATTTTCAGCCCCGTCAATAAAAAATGCCAATCACATGACGTCCCACGTCACGG
>CAZFWQ010000521.1:0-221 GCA_964522755.1 uncultured Oscillospiraceae bacterium
CCGGGTCCGCAGCCAGCGCCGCTTCAATCCCGGCAAAGGCATCATCGCCCTGGTGCCGGGCGCCGCGATCGGTGCATTTCTTTTTTTCACAGGGCGCTCCCTTTTTGGTGAAAACGGCCTGCTGACCAAAAATGGTTCAACGGACCTCGGCAGCATCTTTGCTGCCAAAAACTCAGGTACTCCCGGAAATTCAGGAGGAACTTCATCAAAGGGCAGCAATT
>CAZFWQ010000521.1:231-2508 GCA_964522755.1 uncultured Oscillospiraceae bacterium
AACAAAGGGCAATTCAGGAACAAAGGGCAATTCAGGAACCGACGCTTCGGGTTCCGGTGCCGAGGCCTCGGAATCCACGCCGTCTCCGGCCCCTACGCCGCGCCCGACGCCGGAACCGATGACGCCGGAATCCACGGACCCGTCTGTAATCCGGATGTCCTGGGAAGACCCGTCCGTGTTCGATGGTCCCCGGGCATTTCCCGAAGCGGCTTCACAGAATACGTCCGCGGGGGGAAGCATGTCGACCTGGGTCTTTCGGGACAACCAGCCGACGAAGGATCCGGGAAATCCCGTTTCATTCGGCCCTTCCTCCCGGTATGCGCAGATGGACGGCGTACTCACGTTCCGCGGAAACAACTGGAGGAATGCCGCGTCTGCAGGCACGCGCACCGTGACGGAGAAAAAACTTGAAATTGTCTGGACCTGCACGACCGGCGCCATCTCGACATCGGAAAGCTACTGGCCCGGAACGGGATGGACCGGTCAGCCGCTTCTGGCGCATTGGCCGGAGGCGACGCGCAAGGCCATGAACCTTAACGAGGAGGCCAAGGCAAAGGATCTTGTCGAAGTGATATATCCCACGCTGGACGGGAACATCTATTTTCTTGATCTTGAAACAGGCAAACCGACCCGGAATAAAATTCAAGTGGGCTTCCCTTTCAAGGGAACCGGCATCATCGACCCGCGCGGATTTCCCATCCTTTACACAGGCCAGGGACTGAATGAGAACGAGAAAAAAGTAACCGATTTCAAGTTCCGAATCTACAACCTGGTAGATCAAACCGAGATATACGGCATTCTGGGTCGTGACCCGGTGGCTTTCCGTCCCTGGGGTGCCTTTGACTCCTCCGGCCTTGTCGATGCGGCCAGCGACACGCTGGTCGAATGCGGGGAAAACGGCCTCGTATACAAAGTGAAGCTGAATACCCAGTTTGACGCGGCCGCGAAATCCCTGACCCTCTCGCCGCAACTCACGAAATACCGATACCGTTTGGCCGGCAATGATGAACTCGGCATCGAGAGTTCGCCGGCGGCATACAAGAACTTCCTCTATTTCAGCGACAACGGCGGTGTGCTCCAGTGCCTGGACCTGAATACCATGAAACCGGTCTGGTTCACGGATACCGGAGATGATACCGACTGCACGACAACGCTGGAAGAAACCCCTGAAGGGGTGTTTCTCTATACTGCGAATGAAATCGACAAGCGTTCCAATGGCGGAAAGGTTCCCATGGCCGACTGCAATATCCGCAAGTACGACGCGTTGAGCGGGAAAATGATATGGCAGGTTGATGTGCCCTGCATTTACCAGTACTATATCAACGGCGGCGCGCTCTCAACCCCGTTGATCGGCAAGGATGACATCTCGGACCTCGTCATCTTCAACATTGCCCTCACCGGAAGCAGTCAATCGGGAAAACTGCTGGCCCTGGACAAGGCAACAGGCAAAACCGTCTGGGAACGGAAGCTGGCCTCTTACAGCTGGAGTTCTCCCGTGGACCTGCTTTCACAGGACGGGAAGACATACGGGCTGTTATGCGATTTCAGCGGCCTGATGCGCCTGTTCGACCCGAAAACCGGCAAGGACCTGGACACCGTGTCCCTGGGCGGCAATATAGAATCCTCCCCCGCCGTCTATGGTGATATGATTGTCGTTGGATCCTATGCAAAGAAACTGTTCGGGATAAGAATCAGATAACCGCTGCAGATCATGCTGCACAAAAGCCAAGGCGGCCCTGCAGGCTGCCAATGACGGTCGGCTCATCGCGCACCGCAGACGGTCAATGACGGTCGGCTCATCGCGCACCCGCAAGCGGCCAATGACAACCGGTTCATCACCCACGGCAACAGGAGGCCTCATGAGACCAGCCAACCAGCCTTATCATGGCGAACACGCGACCCAGAGGAAAAACAAGGTCCTCTTCCTGCTGCTTCCTGTCCTCCTAGTCGTCCTTTCCCTGTTATCGGCGCAAAAAACCGGACTGATTGACATTCCCATGCTGTCAGCGCTTTCCACTAGTCAAATGCCGGCAGCGGTCGTGAAACCAACCGCATCAGTCGTTGCCGGTGTTACATCATCACCGGAACTGGAAACCAGCCCGAAGCCTTCATCCAAACCGACTCCGACACCAACTCCGACACCAACTCCGACTCCTGTGCCAACGCCCACGCCAACACCGGAACCCGTAAAGACCCTCCAGGTGACAGACCCCGCCAAGCTGGCACTAAACTGGCAGCCTTCTCCCCTCTTCACATCAAAGGTGAAAACGGGAACCG
>CAZFWQ010000522.1:0-2505 GCA_964522755.1 uncultured Oscillospiraceae bacterium
GGCCAAAGGAGAAATACCGGCATCGCCCCATGCGGAAGAATGGCCAGCAGAATGAGCGACAAAGCCAGAAGCAGGCCAAGGGACTGGGAAAACAGGATGACAAGGTGGTTGCCGAGGCGATGGCTGACCTTGCCCCAAATGAAACCGCCTGTAAGACTGCCGATGATCTGGATGACTATCAGCGTTGATACGTCCTTTTGAGCCAGTGACAACAAATCCTGGCAGAAAAGGATGACGAAGGGTGTCACCATGGCGGCTATGATTCCCAGGATGCGGGTCAGGGCAAGCTTTGCGAAAAGCGGATTTTGGCGGAAATAGGCCGGCATCTGCCGATAATAGTGAAGAGGGTTCGGTTTTTCCTGTGCAACCTTGTGCGGAAGGTCGCGGCTGAAGACCATGGAAACAGTAGACATCATCATGACTGCGGCGGCGCAGCCAAATATGATGGAATATCTCTGGTCGTTGCTGAACAAAGGATAATCCAGCGTAGCCTTGACCGCAGACCCGGCCAATAGGGCGCCAATGCCGCCCAGGACCTGCTGGTTGCCCAGCAGGAGGCCTCGCTTGCCGGACTCGACGGTCCGCCCGAAAAGGTCTATCCATGGAACAATGACCAGCCCGTCGCCTGCAAAGAACAAGGCATACAGGACGAGGAAAATGCCGGTTGTCAGCCAGGGGCTCAGGTTCAGGAACAATGCGGGGATCATGAGCAGCGGCAGCGGCCGGAAGATGAACATGACAATGCAGATGTAGCGGGGTACGTTCCGGATCCCCTTGACATAAGGTCCGACCAGTGTCTGCATGATGATGGATGATGCGAAGTTTATCGTTGCCGCCAATCCGGCCAGCATGATGCTCTGCGTATACGCGAAAATGAAAACGGGCACTACTGCGTTGGCGTCGATGAAAGACAGCCCGGCCGTGAAGAAGGCGCCTTCCGAGATCAACGCGTTGTAATTCCGTTTTCGCAGTTTTGTTTCGTCCATGTCCGTTTACCTTGCTTTCCGGACTTCCTGCCGGAGGATGCGCCCGGACACCATTGTACAGGAGAAACAGCTTCCTGCCAATGCGCGGGTGATTATGAGCAGCGCACACCACGACGCGAATACATCGTGGCTGCATTTGCATGGCAATCAGCCTTCGGATGCGTCCGCCATATGGGTTTCCGACTCCAAAACAGGTGCTTTCAGACGCGTTGCACGAATCACGGCGGCACACGCAGCAATGGCGCTGATTACGAAAATGGGCGCGTACCCGAAAGACTGGGCGATGATGCCGGCCAGGAAGGCCAGAAATGCAAACGGGAATGTCATCAGGTTGCTGATGAGCATGTAGACGGTTCTTTCCTCCGGTTGGACGATATCTATGGTATAGCTCAAGAACCCGATCCAGGCGGCCATGTTGACGCCGTTGACCAGGACCAGCGGCCAGAGCAGGTAGACCGGCATTATCCAATGGGGCAGCAGGATCAGCAGGATGACCGTCAAAGCCAGCAGCAGGCCAAGAGACTGCGAAAACTGGATGACCCGGTGGTTGCCGAGACGATGGCTGACCTTGCCCCAAACGAATCCGCCCAGCAGACTGCCGATGATCTGGATGACAATCAGGGTGGATACATCTTTTGGTGCCAGGGACAACAGATCCTGGCAAAACAGGATCACGAAGGGGGCCACCATGGCGGCGATGATTGACAGGATCCGTGTCAGTACAAGCTGTGCGAAAAGCGGATGCCGGCGGACATAGTCCGGCATCTGGCGATAATAGTGAAAATGATTCGGTTTTTCCAGCGTCACCTTGCGTGGAAGGTCGCGGCTGAAAGTCATGGCAATGGAGGACAGCGCCATGACGACTACGGCACTGCCAAAAATGATGGAGAATTTCTGATCGTTGTTCAGCAAGGGGGAATCCAGTGTCGCCTTGACGACGGAACCGGCCATCAGGGCGCCAATACCGCCCAACACCTGCTGATTGCCAAGAAGAAGGCCTCGCTTGCCCGACTCGATGGTCCGCCCGAAGAGGTCAATGCATGGAACAATGATCAATCCGTCGCATGCAAAGAGAAAGGCATACAGTAAAAGAAAAATGCCGGTTGTAAGCCAGGGACTGATGTCAAGGAACAGAACGGGGACCATGAGCAGAAGCATCGGTCGTGAGATGAGCATGATCAGGCTGACATACCGGGGGACGTTGCGGATGCTTTTGACATAAGGTCCGACAAGCGTCTGCATGATGATGGATGAGGCGAAGTTGATCGTTGCCGCCAGTCCGGCCAGCAGGATGCTCTGCGTGTATGCGAAAATGAACACGGGTACCACGGCGTTCGCATCGATGAAGGACAGTCCTGCAGTAAAGAAGCTGCCTTCCGCAAGAAAGGAGGCGTAATTCCGTTTTCGCAGTTTCATTTCATTCATGCCCGTTTACCATGCTTTCAGTACTTCATCCGGAGGATTGGCACGGACACCATTGTACAGGAGAAACAGCTTCCTGCCAATGCGCGGGAATCAT
>CAZFWQ010000523.1:0-2500 GCA_964522755.1 uncultured Oscillospiraceae bacterium
TGCTGCGCGCGCGCTTCACCGGCAAGACCGAACACGTCATCAACTACCTCTTCTCCGAGGATGGCTCCAGGACGATGTTTTGTGGCGTCAAGGGTGACATCTGGGATGTTGACGCCTCCGGCAAGGCCTTTCTTACCCCCAAGGGGCTTACCATCAAGGACCAACCCGACTATATGACCACGACCGGTATCCGCAAATACCAGAACAATACTGGCATCGATGCCGGATCCAGGGATTCAAAAGGGCAGTACATCGACCTGTTCCAGGAACCAGATGTGCTGGCTAAGACCCTTTCTCTTCTACAAAAAGACTGGCTTTCCTTGTATGGCGTCGCATCTTCAGACGAGCTCTTCCACAAAATAGGCGGCATCTCCAATAATATGGTATTTGCCTCAATGACTGGACTTCACCCCGAAGACGTGACAAGACTTGATGCGAAGATTACAGGCTATATGCAGACAGCGATGCCGAAGCTCGTGATGTCCAAGTCAGACGCGGAATTTGACGCACAGAAGCAGCAGATGATTAAGGACATCCAGGCGATGGATGGTTATCAGGCCTACATGGATTGGGCCAAGACTGCTGTCCAAAAAGGCGCCGCCGCTGTTGCACAATACAAATAGGTCCAAACAATAATCTGTAAGGGCGAGGCTAGTCCTCGCCCTTGAGTAATCTCTTGTCTAGGGAGAACGCGATATGATACTCAATGTGATGGATTTCGGCGCAGCGGGGGAAGGCGATACCATCAGCACGGTTGCCATTCAGAAGGCGATCGACGACTGCGTATGACCTGATTTATGAAACAGTTCGGAAATAGGAGGAAGTGCAGCCATGATGACAGCTGACCCCGGATTTTCCAAGAATGCCCGATGGCTTACTGCAACAGACGGCAACGAGTCGTGGCAGATATTCCGCAAGGAATTTACAATGAAGAGTACTATTGTTAGTGCCTTGCTGCTCGTGACATCCAGCAGTTACCATGAAGCATATTGCAACGGCATTCTGGTTAACCGCGGTCCGGCGCGCTCCTTCGGATTCGATAAGTATTACAATGCCATCGATGTGACCCGCTGGGTGAAATCAGGCCGGAATGCGCTGGCGATTTTAGCTCCGCAGCACAAACAGAACGATGCACCTTTCATGCTCAACCCGCCGGATAGCGGTGTGCTATGCGAGCTTATCATTGCCTTCACCGATAGCAAAGAAATGTGTATTTCATCGGATTGTAGCTGGAAAACCCATCGCCATGAAGCCTTGGTGAAAGATACGGCGTGGTATGCCATTCCGTTGGGGCCAGAGGAGCACTATGATGCCAGATTGGAAATGCTCCCTGGACGGGTATGCGTCTGAACAGGATGGCTGCACAATCCAGCGACTGTGTCTATCCGAAAAGGTTCATGGCAGTCGAGTTGGCCCAAAGCCCAAAGGGCTACAACTTCCACCTCGGCCCGGTTAATGACGGCGTGATGGTATTCATGACAGACATCCATATGGAATAGCGCGGCATCATAAAATTGCACTTCATGGCCAATTTGCCGATCGTGCACATCAATGGAAAGGCTGTGAATTTTGACAAGGCCCTTCTGTTGGAAAAGGGGACAACCCATCTGGTTTTCTGTCAGCTCTGCTATGGTGTCGTTGAACCGGAGACTCTGGTCGAGACGGATGGGATACTCAAGCTTGATTCCGGATTGTTTGCCAACGTGCAATGGACGCTGTTCACGCTTCCTGCCGTGACGTTGGCATACCCCTGGCATGAAAAGGCAGGGGATATCTTGAGCGGTATACCGGAAGTGAACCAGCTGCTGTCGGCTGCTGATGCCGATACTATCGCGCTTGCGCTGAAGTCCCGCTTCATACCTGTCAACGTGCTGGAACCCAACTCCTTTCACAAGGTGGTCATACAGCAATGTTGCTTGCCGAATGGCGGTTTCATACATATCTCCATACAAAAGCGCCAACCTAGGAAAAGGCTGGGCCTTGAGTATAAGACGCCCTTTGCGGGCAGGCAGGTACTTTTGCATGACGGTGGAGATGCCTGCATGGTATTGCCTCAGCGGGATATGGATGTGCATTTCATCCTCGATTTCGGCAAAGAATATATAGGCTATATCGAGCTACAATTGGACGCACCGGAAGGTACCATCCTGGATGTGCAGTGCTTCGAGCTCATCGACGGAAATGGTATTTCGTGGATGCCGGTGCACAACGGCTTCCGTTATATTTGCAAAGATGGATACCAGACCTTTATTTCCCACTATAGACGCGGCTTCCGCAATATGTCCGTCACAGTGCGCAATTTCAAGCGACCCGTAGCACTCTATAACATTCGGCTGTTGCATACGGCCTATCCGGTGGAAGAGGTTGGAAGTTTCGAATGCAGCGATGAGTTGCTGAACAAGGTATTCCGCATGTCACTGGATACGGCTGCATTGTGTATGCTGGATTCTTATGTGGACTGCCCCGGGCATGAGCAGAGCTTTTGGGTCGGGGATGCCAG
>CAZFWQ010000524.1:0-2489 GCA_964522755.1 uncultured Oscillospiraceae bacterium
GCCTCGAGCTTGGTACTCCAAGCGGGTTGAATCTCCTCTAAGCCCTATTTGGAGGAGAAAAGACTCCTCCTTAGTGCAATGATAAAGCGGGTTCGCGTTGCATGGGGCAACGTGTCCCAATAATAAACGCAAGCTAAGGAGGAGTGAGATGAAGTATTACATATCGACTACGGAATTCAACTGCGGAATCGACCTGCATGCACGCGAGATGTACATCTGTGTGATGGATCAGAAAGGAAATAAGCTCGTTCATACGAATATTCTAAAGAACGACTTCGACTACTTTCTTAAAAAGATTGAACCTTACCGTCACTCTCTGACGGTAGTGAGTGAATGCACGTTCAACTGGTACTGGCTCGCAGATGCTTGCTTCGATGCGAAAATCACGTTTATTCTGGGGCACGCACTTTACATGAAGCATATTCATGGCGGAAAAAACAAAAATGACAAAATCGATTCCGAGAAACTGGCGCATCTACTCCGCTCAAACCTGATTCCTCCTGCCTACGTCTATCCTGCGGAACGGCGGCCAATACGGGCACTTCTGCGTCAGCGTATGTGCTATGTTTGGCAAAGGGCGTCCCTGATGGGCCACATATCCATGAACCAAACGGCAGAAGGGTTGAAGCCGGCCGTTCAATGTGGCAAGAATCGCGATATCTGGATGGAGCGCATTCTCGCCCAGTACGAAAATCCATTACACCAAATGGCTGCAACCTGCGAGATGGAACTGGTTCGCGCTTATGATATCCAGATCACCAACCTGGAGACGGAGATTATCAGGCAGGCTAAAAAACACGAAGGTCGAGATTATCAAATACTGAATACCGTTCCAGGTATTGGGACGATATTAGCCATAACCATTCTTTTTGAGGTCGATGCAATTGAGCGGTTCCCCACGGTAAAGAATTTTCTCAGCTATTCCCGCTTGGTTAAAGGATCGGTGGCCAGTGCGGGTAAATTCAAAGGACTTACAGGCGGCAAAATGGGGAACGCATACCTGAGATGGGCTTTCGGGGAGGCCGCTGTGATCTGCAAGCGCAATCATCCGCTACTCACTCCTTATGTCGATCGGCTTGTCGCCAAGCGAGGTAAGTTTAAGGGGAACGCCATTCTTGCCGCCAAGTTGGCACGATCGGTATATTTCATGCTTCAAAAAGGAACGGCGTTTGACGCCGAGAAGCTCGTGGCTACCTCGGTATAGTAAATGATTTTTTGCCCGGACGGAGAAGGACCTGCAAGAATAACTGGGAAGCCGCTACACGATCCTCCTTTTTGAGAAGATATCGAAATGGGCCATAGAGCTCTTTGTCTTTTCATAGGAACGTAGGCAAGCCCAATCGGGTTGGATGGGTCGCTCCGCCTCGGGCGCTTTAATTCAGGTTCTATTGAATCAGAAACCAGTCGATGAGACAGACATCACGACATGAGCTCTTAAATGTATGCGCATCTGACAGCAACGCGCGGAACAAACGTGGTAACTTAAATATACCCCCCCTCCGCGCTCAATCCCTCAGTCGGGATAAAGATGCTTCGAAGGCCATAGCAAATTCAAGCCAAAGAAAAATATGACTAATTAAAATTTAGGCGTTGCTGAACACAACGCATACTATCAATGAATTTATATCACTTTGAATGTTGAGGTCATCTGCCCCTGGTCCGAGCCCGTTAAATACTGGGAGTCCGGTCTTGATGCCGGACAAGCCCGCCTTCGGGATGAGTGGGTGGGATCAGGGCGAACCGCGGTAGTTTCTGGGCCGCCGTCGTGCGTTTGATACGACGGCTATGATCTGAGCCGGACAGACGCAGGCAGCAATGCCTGCATAGCCTGACTCCGTTTCTATTGAGCCCGTATGGTTGTTTGGTCGGAAGACCCGTTAATAGAAATCAAGTCGGAGACCACCTTTCAAAGTCAGCTTGAGCCCAAGGAATAAAAACCTTCGGGATCGGGACGCTTTTCTCTTGTCAACGGGCGGGCTTAATGGTGGTTATCTTTCACGTTCTGTGGAATTTGAATGCGTCTGCCCTGCGTAATTCAGGTTTTAGGATAACGCCAGCCATTTGCGAGACACTACGCTAGGATCCGGGTCACGAGCTCCTGAAGCTGATCCTCGGTATAGGGTTTGGCGAGAACACCCTTAAATCCGTACGCATTACAGTCCGACATGATGGGGCCTTCGGCATAACCGCTGGATACAATGGCCTTGGCGGCAGGGTCGAGCGCCAGGATCTCTTTGAGCACTTCCTGGCCCCCAATCCCGCCGGGGATCGTGAGATCCAGGATAAGCAGGTCATAGGGGGTGCCCGCCTTCAGGGATTGCTGATACAAATCAACCGCCTGACGCCCTGTCTCGCAGGCTGCCACAACGCAGCCCATGTGTTTCAGCCAGCGGGGAATCACCATACGGATGAACTCCTCGTCATCCAGGACCAGGATCTTGGGAGTGTGTTTCAGGGGCGCCGCCAGCGCAACATCCGGGGGAGGGGGT
>CAZFWQ010000525.1:0-2485 GCA_964522755.1 uncultured Oscillospiraceae bacterium
AAAATCGTAATCGAAACAGAAAAATATGTCAATAATTATCGGTTGTCCACAGTGCTGACGCATGAATAAATTTTCGACGGCATAATTACGGTTTTTGGGACTAATTTTTCTGTCCCCTCCGTCTTTTATCTGATTAAGATAAGATTTTTTATAATGAAACTGCTTGAATGTCATAGAATCTGGCTGCCCATCCATAGCTTTTCATTCCCGAAGGTTGGGGAACAGGGTTACCAGGTTTTTTCAGCGGCTGCTGTCACACTAGCCGGAGTTGAAAGGGGGCTGCCAATCTCTCCCTCAACCAGATATAGTCCAGCCATGGATTGGCAATGGTATCACGTATGAAACGGATTAAACCTCTCACACCGTTATCTTTGACAATCTTTGCCAATCGTTCTGAATATCGGGTCAAAATGTTAAACAGATGGGCCAGGCGCATCAGATAGTGATGCCCCTTCATGGCATTCCAGTTATATGAAAAACAGTGCTCATACTGGTACCCGTGATGCTTTTCAACAAGGATGCCTGTTTCAATGCACCAGCGCGAGCGTCCCCCCAGATTACAACGTTCGTGAAGATTAGAAAGATTCAAGGGCTTACTGGATAGCCACACATGTCGGCTGCTTTTTTCAACCCGGTGTCCGGTTTGAGGGTCAATTTCCTGCCACTTTTCTTTGCATTCAACGACGTGAAGGATCTGTTGGCTCTTCTTGTTCGAGCCAAAATGGTAATCGATATCGTTTGCCCATCTGAAAACCTGATTTCTGTTACCCCATTTTTGAATGTAACGGTTTTTTTTCTCAAGTGCACATAGCGATTTAAAGTCAGTCATTACGCTGGATAAAACGTCATCTTTCAATACAATCATGAATTGCCAGTTGTTTTTGCGGCAGATTTCTGCCACAGGACCTTTAGCGTAAAGTCCATCCAGCAACAACATGATTTTCAGGGCAGGGAACGTTTTTTTCATGCGTGCGGTCAATCGGTAGAATGCCTTAAGTTCACAGTCCTGTTTATCATTGCCGGTATCACCCTGAGTATAACTTAGAATTTCACTCATCAGTGGGATGGTCATGCCATTTTGGAATGCCAGATTGGCCTCCAGAACATAGACATGATATTGCTTCTGGGTCCCATCGTTTTTTTTGATCTTTCGCTCCAGACATTCTTCGTCCCAGAGCCAGTCACGCTTAAACTTGCCGGTGCCATCAATAGCAACCGGATAACAGTTATCGATCAAGTATCGCCTGAATTTCTTTTTTCGGATCATCTGCCGGATCAACTCCAGATGGAGGATTTCAATTTGATTCACATCAATATCCGACAACAGACGATTTAACGTATCATGATGAGGCAGACGTTCAAGCTCCGGGAAGAAAAATATCAGATTCTGCCAGAACATCGGGCGAGTCATCTCCCGGTTGGCTTCTCTGCAAGAACTCATCTGAAAAACAAATGTCAGTATCCCGTAGATCATCAATGCAGTCAGCTTGTGTTTTATCTTTTCCGGGTTTCTCGGGTCCTTGATTTTAGACAATTGCTTTAGCAGCACAGGCAGCTTGGAACGAAAAATCCTTATTTTCTCTGCAACCGCCTCATTGCGGACCAAACGTTCCTCTTCTACGCTCTCATATTCACACTTATGATTTGAGATCGTCGAATGAGCAGATTGCTGCAAGCCCCTGGCCTTTTCATCCCGGCGCAAGTCTTCCTGATTTTTTTTGAACTGTTTCCTTGTTTCTTTGATCTGCTGACGGTTGGGTCTGTTCATATCGTGTCTTGTGATAAAATTTTCCGAAAATTATCCACAAGCGGATAAACAAAGATTTTTTTCGGATTTGTTGTATAGCTTTTACCTTGTCGAAGAAGTCCCATCCCGCTGGTCATGCCAAGATATTTAAAATTTGCGGCCTGGTAACACGTCCCTGCAAAATATTGCGGGTCAACAAAAGTCTCCAGTAAAACCGGTCGATAACCCCAACGCTGATACCAGTCCTGCTCCAAAACCCTGATAACTTTGCCCAGTACATGGCTTGCCAGATACCTGACCTTGACCCATGGAAATATCAAAAATCGCCCGTTATTGACAACAAAGCCCTGGTTTCTCAACCGCTCATCCGAACTCCAACCGATCCATTGATCCCTGGTTTTAAGTGCCTTGGCTGCGCCTGAAAACAACAAACAACCCAATATTGTACCTGATCCCTCAATAAAATAGCGCAGAAAACATCCAAAAGGTCTTTTATAGCCCAGATAGTGGTGACAGCGCAGATATTCATTGAAAAGCACCGTCTCTTCCTTGTCCATTACAACCCTCAGGTGGACCGGCCCTATATCACTCAGCTTACCTTCAACCGCCTCTTGAGCAGGGACCTTATTTTTTACCACTGGTTGCTTATGCGGCTTGCAACTGATATCCCGTTTGACAGGCAATCGTATCACCCCTCGGGCTTCCAATTCTTTGAGCAACTTCAGGCAGTCATCCACT
>CAZFWQ010000526.1:0-1101 GCA_964522755.1 uncultured Oscillospiraceae bacterium
TTTTGAGAATTGCGACATGGGCGGAACCTGGGAACAGGGAGACTGGAACATCGCTCAGAATCCGACAGCCTGGGAAATGATGTTCAACGCCGTTCCGGAAGACAACATCGGCCTGCAGTGGGAACCCTGCCACCAGATGGTCAGCCTCATCGATCCCATCCCCCAACTGAAAAAATGGGCGGGCCGGATCTTCAACGTGCACGGCAAGGACTGCACCATCGAGTGGGACGTCATCAGGGAATTCGGCATCCACGGCCCGAAGCAGTTCGCATGGCACCGCACGCCCGGGTTCGGAGACACGGACTGGGTACGCGTCATCTCCATCCTGCGCGGGGCCGGCTATGAAGGTTCCATCGACATCGAAGGCTGGCATGACCCCGTATACCGCGGCGAACTGGAATACACCGGCCAGGTTCACGGCCTGAATTATCTGAAGCAGTGCCGGGGCGGCACATTTGTGCCAAACCCGAAGTAATGGTCCTGCGAACGTCTTTTTCGCCGGAGTTGCGAAGGCCAGGATACATTCATGCCGCATGAATCATAAAAACTTGGGAGGTTGACATGGAAAAGCGATTCAAGGTTCTGCAGGTCGGATGCGGCGGCATCAGCAATGCATGGATTCCGCATGTCAAGGCGAGGGACGATGTTCAGTTCGTCGGCGCCGTGGACATTCAACTGAAAAGCGCGGAAGCGCTGATAGCGAAATATGGTCTTGATTGCCCGGCGTTCACGGATCTGGCCGAGGCGCTCCGGAAAACCGGCGCAAACCTGGTCATCGACAACACCATTCCGGAAAGCCATCACCAGGTTGTCACGACGGCCTTGAAGGCCGGATGTGATGTCCTCGGCGAGAAACCTCTCGCTGGAACCCTCGACGACGCCAGGGACATGGTGAGGACTGCGCTGGAAACAGGCCATTCCTATTCCGTGATGCAGAACCGGCGGTATATTAAAAACAACCGCAGTTTCCGGAAAATCGTCCAATCCGGGGTAATCGGGCAGGCTGGCTTCATCCAGTCCGATTTCTTCATCGGGGCCCATTTCGGAGGTTTCCGCGACCTGATGGAAAGCCCGCTGCTGCTTGACATGGCCATCCACACC
>CAZFWQ010000526.1:1111-2477 GCA_964522755.1 uncultured Oscillospiraceae bacterium
TGCCATGAATGGAACCCGCCCGGCTCCTGGTACAAAGGAAATGCAGGGGCGACTGCGATCTTTGAATTCTCCAACGGGATGATATATACTTATAGCGGCTCGTGGTGCGCAACAGGCTGCAATACGTCCTGGGAGTGCGTCTGGCGCGTTTCCGGCACTGGCGGTTCCGCCTGCTGGGACGGGAATGAAGCCCCTTGGTACGAAGTCCCTGAATCCGGCAACGACCCGGCATCGTTCATCTGGAAAACACCGAAAGCTACTCCGGAACCGGACTGGGAAGGTCATGAAGGGCATCAGGGCTGCATCGACGAGATGTTCGCCGCACTGGTGGAAGGCCGGAAGGCGGAAACCGACTGCGCGGACAACATTCAAAGCCTCGCCATGGTGCTCGCAGCCATGGAAAGCGCGAAAACGGGTCAGAAAGTCAGGATCGAAACTTGAGTCTGGTTCGTGGAACCAAACAGTCATTTCAGGTTTGTCGTCCCGGTAAGCAATGTTGATTCGTACCCAAGCCAAACAATGTTGATTCGTACCCAAGCCAAACAATGTTTATGCGTGCCCAAGCCAAACAATGTTTATGCGTACCCAGACCAAACAATGTTGACTCGCACCCAGGCCAAACAACGACATGAGGAGGTATGTTCATGAAACTCTCAGTGTTTGCCGTGCTTTTGTCCGGTCAGGATCTTGAATCGGCCTTGTCCTACCTTCACAACTCCGGCGTGCAGGCCGTGGAACTCGGCACCGGCGGGTATCCGGGCGACGCCCATGTGAAACCTGTCGAACTGCTTGCCAACCCTGAAGAAATTGTCAAATTGCAGGACCTTCTGAAAAAATATGACATGACCATCAGCGCCCTCAGCTGCCACGGCAACCCGGTCCATCCCCAGAAAGACATCGCGGCTGCATTCGACAAGACATTCACAGACACGGTGCTGCTTGCTGAAAAACTAGGCGTCGAGACCATCGTCACGTTTTCAGGCTGTCCCGGCGACCATGACGGCGCAAAATACCCGAACTGGGTCACCTGTCCATGGCCGGAGGATTTTCTCGCCGTGCTCGATTACCAGTGGAACGACGTCCTCATTCCTTACTGGAAGAAAACGGCCGCCTTCGCCAAGGAACATGGCCTGAAGAAGATCGCCCTTGAGATGCATCCCGGCTTCTGCGTCTACAATCCGGATTCCATGAAAAAGCTTCGTCTGGCCGTCGGCGACATCATGGGCGCCAACTTTGACCCCTCCCACCTGTTCTGGCAGGGCATCGACCCGGTCCACGCCATACGCGATCTTGGACCGGCCATTCACCACTTCCAAGCGAAGGATACGGGCAGAGACGAACTCAACTGCAAAGTCAACGGCGACCC
>CAZFWQ010000527.1:0-2461 GCA_964522755.1 uncultured Oscillospiraceae bacterium
TCGCCGTCATCCCGGGACAGGTAGAACTTTTCGTTGTGCCCCAGGGGAGCGCCGCCCCGTTCGAGGTAAACGCACAGATTGTAAGCGCCTTCCGGCACATCAAGGATGATCCGGTCCTTGAAGACTGGGAATGCCAGTGGCAGAAGGGCGCCGTCATCCGGTTCCGGGATGACCAGCTCGGTTTCCTTTTCCCACACGCAGCCGGCGAAATCCTGATTGCCGCTGTCGGCTACAATCCGCATCCGGATCGGATACCGGCCTGGCGCGAGAACATCCTCGCTGGCCAGGACGACTTCCGCCGTGAAGGGTTTCCCGACATAGGCATGGGTCGGATTGACGAACAGGCACCAGCGCAAGGGAGCGAACCCTTCGTTGATGGTTTCATCCCCGAGCGGCAGAACCTCGTCCATATATAGGCTCAGGTAGCCGTCACCGGTCATGCTGTAGCCGATGAATTTCGGATTGGAACGGATCATGTCGAACATTTTCCCCTTGTACCGGTTGTTCAAAAGAAAGCTGGCCCGGTTGATGTCCTGCTGGAAGGGGAAGATGTCCTGATAGCCGTATTTTTTCCAGTCGGCGTCCAGGGCGTCAAAGTCCAGGTAAGCCTTCTTCACCGATGGCTCATAAGCCGGGATCCCCTCCTGTTCATACATGCGGCGCGCCCGCTGAGGCGCCATCGCGCACAGGCCGGTTTCGGAGATGAAGGCCGGCTTGCCGGCATGGGCGAAGGTGCGCATGAAGGCCATCGCTTCCTCGTTGAACGGAATGCGCGGATAGATGTGGATGTCCCCCAGGCGGTGCGACAGCACGCCCATGTTGACATCATGGAAGGTGGTCCTGATCTCATCCATGGAGCAGCTGGCCATGCCCCACAGGCACTGCCATTCACGGCTGCCGGGATTGCTCAGCGATCCGACGGAGGGATCCATGTCCCAGCGGCCGCTGCTCACCAGAACCAGGCGGGTATCATCCAGGTCCCGGATGCTGCCCAGGCATTCCACCGCGCACTGATGCTGCCTGGGGCAATGGGTCTCGTTGATCAGGCCCCAGACGACCAGGCAGGCATGATTGCGGGAATGGCGGACTACATTCAGGATGTGCCGGTTGAACTGCTCCTGCAGGTCTTCTCTTTCCTTGAGAATCCAGGACGCCGCATGCTCGCCGTATACCATCATGCCGATTTCATCGCAGAAATCGAGAATCTCCGGATAGGCGCTGCAGGCCAGATAGCGCACGGTGTTCAGCCCCATCCTCTTGAGAGCCAGGATGCGCTTCTTCTGCGCAGCCATGAAATCCGTGCGGCAGCCGCTCGGCGGTTCGGACACGTTGACGAGCAGCGTCCCCTTCAGATATACCCTTTTGCCGTTCAGAAAAAAGAATCCATTGTCGGCGACCATGAACTCACGGAAGCCAAAGCGTTCCCGCCGCATATGCCAACTCTCCCGGCTGCGGCTGCCGACCGACAGCTCCAGAGTGTAAAGGTACGCGTCATCGAGCCCCCAGAGAAACGGATTTGCCAGGGCCAGCGTGAAGGTTTTCTGCGTTGTTCCCGGAGCGGCGGGGAATTCCTGCTGCAGGCCGCAGACCATCTCCCCCTGCCGATCCGTGATGCTGATCCTGACCTGTGCCGGGGCCTCGGCTCCGGAATTCATGAACCAGGCCCTGACCACGACTTCGCCGGTCCGGCTGTCGGCAATGATCTGGACTTCATCCGAACGCAGCCCGGGCACTGTCAGCAGACGCACCGGATAGACGACGCCCCTTGTCCGCCCGATGTGGAAAAACGGATTCATGACGCCGTCAATCACATCGTCTCCGGCGGGATTGACCAGGCGGATGGCAAGCAGGTTATCACTGGGCTTCAGCTTGCCCGTGACGTCAAAATCAAAGAAAAGTCCATATCCCTTGAAATCGCCCAGATATGCGCCATTCAGCCAGAACTGCGCGTAATACCCGATATGGCCGAGTTTTAGAATCATGTCGGCGTCTTCAGGCAGAGACCCGGTCTTGTCGAAACGGGTCCAGTACCAGACCACGCCACCGGGGAACTCACCGATGGATTCCTCGATCTGGCCGGGTACGACCGCTTGTGTCGCCTCATCAGGCGGGCAGGCAGTCCAGCCGGCTTCCCGGCCCCGGTTTCCGGAGTCGACGGCGATTAGCCAGCGGCCATCCAATGTCTGGACAGAACAATCAAGGTTCATATGCGCAGCACCTCCCGACAAGCAATAGGGTTACAACCTGATAAGGACCCACGGCAAGGTGGGCAACCTGATCCTGAAGCTCGATCTCTTCCAGCCTCTGTTCGTTCATGTCGGACAAATAAGCCCCGGTAAAGCCCGTCAGCCGCAAGACAGCCTGAACTGCGCGGCCCTGATTTTCAAAGAAGCGCAGGATGTAGCCGTTTTCATCATACGAGCGTTTGAATGAAGAAAACTGGACACCGCCGCTGATGATT
>CAZFWQ010000528.1:0-527 GCA_964522755.1 uncultured Oscillospiraceae bacterium
CATGCATCTTAATTTCGGCTGGAAGTACAAGGATGCCTTCGAGGAGGCCTTCGTCGAGAACGGATTCGACGATTCCGACTTTTCGGACGTGATGATTCCCCATGCAAACAAGGAATTGCCTTACAACAACTTCAATGAAGAGATTTACCAGTTTGCCAGCTGTTACCGGAAACATTTTTTCATTGACGCAGAACAGGCGGGGATGCGTGCGATTCTTCACTTTGAAGGCGTAATGGCCTTTTGCAGGATCTATCTGAACGGATCTTTCATCGGCGAACACAAGGGAGGGTATACTCCCTTTCAACTGGATGCCACCGACATCATCAGGCGCGATGGTGAAAACGTGTTGGCTGTCATGGTGGACTCCACCGAACGGGAAGACATGCCGCCCTTTGGCAATATGATGGATTATCTGACATACGGGGGCATCTACCGTGAAGTGCGTCTGGAATTTGTTCATGACATATTCATTGAAAATCTCAATATCAGGACGAAGGACGTTCTCACCGACAACGTGAAAATGGAAG
>CAZFWQ010000528.1:537-2453 GCA_964522755.1 uncultured Oscillospiraceae bacterium
TGGAGAATCATTCCGGGTCGGAAAAGGAAGTCGGGATTGAACTCGAATTGCTACATCAGGATGCTGGCGTGCTCAAATTCAAGGAAAGCCGCTTCATCCTTGCGACGGGATCGGGCAAACAGGCCATCACGCAGTCCTTCTCCAAAAAGATGAAGTTATGGGATGTCCAGGAGCCGAACCTCTATCATCTGGCAGTGAAAGTCTTCATTGACGGCTTGCTGGTTGATGAACGCAAGGAGCGGTTCGGATTCCGGGAGGCTGTCTTTCAAAATGACGGCTTCCACCTGAATGGGAAAAAGATAAAACTCCGGGGCCTGAACCGGCACCAGTCGTTTCCCTATGTGGGATACGCCATGCCAAAAGCTGCCCAGTACAAGGATGCTGAAATCCTGAAACAGGATCTGGGCGTGAACCTCGTCAGGACATCCCATTATCCGCAGTCCAGGCATTTCCTGGACCGATGCGACGAACTGGGCCTGCTTGTGTTTGAGGAGATTCCGGGATGGCAGCACATCGGGAACGAGGCATGGCAGGACATTGCTGTAAAAAATGTAGGGGAAATGATAAAAAGGGATTGGAACCGGCCCTGCGTAATCCTTTGGGGCGTGCGCATCAACGAGTCTGCCGACAACGACGTGTTTTACGCAAGGACAAACAAGGTGGCCAGGGAACTGGATCCGCTAAGGCAAACAGGCGGAGTCAGGAATTTCGAGGGCAGCAGGCTGCTTGAGGATGTGTATAGCTATAATGATTTCATCCACAACGGGTACAACCAGGCGCTGCAGAAGGTCAGGCACGCAGCGAAAAAGGATGTGCCCTACCTTGTGACCGAACACAACGGGCACATGTTCCCAACCAAGAAATACGACAATGAGGCACGAAGGATTGAACATGCCCTTCGTCATTTGAGGGTCCTGGACAAGATGCATCAGGCTGCCGGCATTTCTGGCGCCATCGGATGGTGCATGGCTGATTACAACACGCACAGGGATTTTGGAAGCGGGGATCGCATCTGTTACCATGGCGTCCTGGACATGTTCCGCATTCCCAAGGAGGCAGCCGGCGTTTACGCTTCCCAGCAGGATGACAGGGCTGTGATGGAAGTGGCAACCGCCATGGTTCCGGGGGAAAGGGACGCAGGCGTCCTGAAGGAAGCCTATGTATTCACTAATTGCGACAGCGTGAACCTTTCCAAAAACGGCGCATTTGTGGGGACGTTCCGGCCCGATCGCAGGACATATCGTGGAATTCCGCACCCGCCGGTCGTCATTGCGGATTTCATCGGGGATCTGATCGAAAAAAATGAGGGCTATTCCAGAAAAGACGCAAAAGTCGTCAAGGAAGTCCTGCAGGGGATCGTGAAGCATGGAGACAAATCATTGCCTTTTCTGCTTAAAGTCAAGATGGCCCTGCTGATGTTCAGGCGTCATATGTCCCGCGCCAAGGCCGTTGAGCTGTATGGCACATATGTTGCCAACTGGGGGGGCAAGTCCCTTGATTATGAATTCACCGGGTATGCAAAAGGGCAGCCCGCAGTTTCGGTCCGCAAGGGATCGACTGATTCGGACGGCCTTTCCGCAGTGGCAGACAAGGACAGGCTTGTCGAAGAGGAAACATATGACGTGTGCCGGGTCATTCTCAGACATCTCGACGGATTCGGGCATGTGATGACTTTTTCGAATGAAGCGATATCGCTTGAAGCGGAAGGAGCCGGTGAAATCGTCGGACCCGCGCAGATTGCCCTGATAGGCGGGTCCATCGCCTTCTGGGTCAGGACTGCCGGGAAAAGCGGAACCCTGGATGTCCATATCCGCTCACACAGGTTTGGAGATCAGACGCTTGCGTTTGTGGTTGAAAAATGATGAAACCCCAAATCGAAAACGCACCGGATTTGATTGGCATGTTAATGCGGCTCA
>CAZFWQ010000529.1:0-2452 GCA_964522755.1 uncultured Oscillospiraceae bacterium
AAGCCTTGCTCATGGCGACGAATCCAAGATCGTTGGGGTGTACGCCGTCGACGAATCCTTCGCCATCCTCCGGGGAAAGAAGGTCAAAGCCTTCTATCAGGTGGGTATTTTTATCGCCTGCGGAAATTCTTTGCGCATATGCGCTGCGCACGACTTCGCGCTTCGCGTCCGAATAGGAGGCCTGTTCCGCGCTCCACCGTTCCCTGCTGGAAAAAATGGGCGTCGACATCAGAATCGGGGTTGACGGCCTTGTTTTTCGCAACTCCTCGATGAAGGGGAGATAGACCGATTCAAGTTCTTCGACTGTCCTGTTGTTTTGCCCATAGTCCAGGACATAGCAAGCCGCGTCGATCCGGGCCATCTCCGTGGCGACGCAGCGCTCCCCCTTGCCGCATCCGCTGAAGCCGAGGTTGATGAAGTCGATGTTCATCTCCCGCGCAAGGATGGCCTCATAAATCAACCCCGGTCTCGATGCGCAGCCGCCGTGGGTGATGGACGTCCCGTAGAAGACAATCGGAAGCGTCATGCAGTAGGGGGCAGGCGGCAGGATTTCGGCCTCATCATCAAAATACAGGCCGAGGATATCCACTTCATAATAAAACAGTGGAAAATAAATGGTGAAATCCCGCATCTTCTTTTCCGTCTTTTCAAAAAAAACGCCGGTCATCTCGCCTTTTTCATCCGGAACGACGCTCTGCCAATAGTTGCCGTCGGCATACAGGTCAAATCCCATCTTGGCGATGCGCGTCATGTTCCTGGCCGGGGTGATTTCGGAATAGGCCAACCGGATTTTGAGGGCTGTCGTGTCGGAACGGAAGCGCAGCCGTGCCCCGGCCGGGCCCAGGGATGTTTCCCACAATTCCTTGTCGACAACCTCTTCAAGTTCGAACGGCAGCCTCCACATGCGCTGATGGTTGTGTTCATACCACGGCATTCCATCCAGCCGGACATCCTTGTCGGGAATCATGACTCTCTTCATACCACCTCCGCATTTGAAAGTACTCCGGCCAGGCTGCCGCACGGGTCGGTGAAGCTTTGTTTCAATGGCAGCCTTCATGAAGTGTTTCCTTGATTGTATCTGTTTTTCACGCTGACGGCCATGTTTTCGGCTGAGTGGCATGGCAGACTGGCCTGACTGGCCGAATTGTTGGTATTTTCCCCTGATAGTGATAAAGTGGAGATTGTTTACATCTGAAAGGAGTTGCTATTGCCATGACGTCAGGCAGCATAACCAAAATCCTTTCATTTTGCTTCGCGGCCATCATCCTCGCAATGACCTCCGGATGCCAGTACCTCATGCCCGTGGAGGAAATCCCCATGCCGCCACCGCTGGTGGAACCGGCCAACATCACGTACACGACGGTTGACGTGGCCCGGGGTGACATGGTTCAGTCCGTCCAGGGCGTCGGACGTCTTGAAAGCGTCAGGATGATAGACGTGTTCTTCAAGGTGGGAGGCGGCAGGGTGAGGAGCATCAGCGCCAAAATCGGGGACAGCGTGCGGACCGGGGACGTGCTGCTTCAACTGGATACGGACGATCTGGATTACAGGCTCGAAGTGGAACGTCTGCGGCTGCGGCAGATGGAGAACAGCTGCACGCTGCTGAAGGCGACCTTGAATCGCATCCCTGACAGTACGGGGCTTCAGAATTCCGGAAACGATCCGGAGATCATGAACCTCATCGCCAGGCGGATGGAACTGGAAACCCAGCATGCGAATGCCGAAATCGATTTTGAAATATCGAAGCTGAACATACGGCAAATGGAGAAGGAAAAGGAAAACGCCACGCTCATCGCGCCCATCGACGGTTCCGTCGTCTATGTGACCCCTGTGAACCAGGGCAGCTGGGTGGACGCCTATTCCCCGCTTGTGCGCATTGCCGACCAGAGTGCCAAAATGCTGACTTATATCGATGATGTCAATCGCGCGCAGTTCCAGGTGGGCATGAAGGTGCAGGTCACGCTTGTGTCCGGTGGCGCCGCCAGTGAGGGCGAAGTCATCTCCACCCCTTTTGAACGGGTAAGCCTTGATTCCGGGGATGCGGCCAAGATGCTTTACATCAAGGTGCCCGACGAATTCCTGATGAATGCGAAGGTGGGGGATGAGGCGGCCATCCTGCTGGTGCTTGCTGAGCGCAAGGACGTCGTCAAACTGCCGCGCAATGTCGTTCGCGCCTATCTGCAGCGCAGGTATGTGCAGGTGCTGGTGAACAACGTGAAAGTGGAGAAGGATGTGAAAATCGGACTTGAGACTGCTACGGAGATAGAGATCGTCAGCGGGCTCGATGTCGGCGAGAAGGTCATTGTCCGCTAAATAATCGGATGGGCGGGGGGGCTTTTCCTTGTTCCTGTTTGTCCTGAGAAAAATCGTGCACAACAAATGTTACTGTTCACACCACCCTGAACCGAATCGTTAAAATAACTTGTGTCTCAACAAGCAACGCATAACTTAA
>CAZFWQ010000530.1:0-2446 GCA_964522755.1 uncultured Oscillospiraceae bacterium
TGCGGTATCGGCGCATGCCTCGTATGCGCGTGCAAGAAGAAGGATGGCGATGACTTCACCTACGCCCATGTCTGCAGGGAAGGCCCCGTGTTCGACGGGCGGGAGATTGCGTTTGATTGAGGAAGCGTCCATGGCGGCAGGAAAGACGGCGGATCTGCAAGTAAGCGTGGCCGGGCTCCGCATGAAGAATCCGGTCATCGCGGCATCCGGCACCTTCGGGTTCGGGCGGGAATATGCGGAATATTTCGATTTGTCGCTTCTCGGGGGCATTTCCGTGAAAGGCCTCACTTTGGAGCCGAGAAGGGGAAACCGCCCGCCCCGCATCGCCGAAACGCCAGCCGGCATCCTCAACAGCGTCGGCCTGCAGAATCCTGGCGTCCATCGGTTCATTGAAAGGGAAATACCGTTTCTCCGGCAATATGACGTGGCCATCATCGCCAATGCCTCGGGCAGCACCGTCGCCGACTATGAGGCGATGGTAGAGATCCTTTCGGATGCGGATGTGGACTGCATCGAGCTGAACCTGTCCTGCCCGAACGTGAGGCAGGGCGGCATGACGTTCGGCAGTTCGGCCTGCGGCATGACGGATGTTGTTTCAGCCGTGCGGGGAAAATGCCGAAAGCCCCTGATGGTGAAGCTGACGCCGAATGTCACGGACATCACTGAAATCGCCCGCGCGGCAGAAGCAGCCGGTGCGGATTCCCTGTCCCTGATAAATACTGTCCTGGGCATGGCCATTGACATCGAAACCAGGCGGCCGGTGCTCGGGAACACCTTAGGCGGCCTTTCAGGACCGGCCGTGAAGCCGATTGCGCTTCGGATGGTCTGGCAGGTGGCCCGCGCGGTATCCATCCCGGTCGTGGGCATGGGCGGCATATCATCCGGATCCGACGCCGTGGAATTCATGATTGCAGGCGCATCCGCGGTGATGATCGGCACGGCGGGGTTCGTGGACCCGATGGTCTGGCCGCGCGCAGTCGAAGAAATAACCGGATACCTGGATACTCACGGTTTTTCCCGTGCAGCGGATCTGACCGGGGCCATCGAGATGTGGTGAAAATCAGCCAAACGCACGGGTCCGCGATGGAGGTCCTGCTAATCAGGCAAAGATGCGGGTTCGCGCGGGAAGTCCTGCTAATCAGGCAAAGATGCGGGTCCGCGCGGGATGTCCTGTTTGTATGCCGAAATGAAAATGCGAGGGGGATTCCAACATGCATGACAATACCGTCAAATGGTTGTTCGAGACGTCGGCCATCAGGGTCTGCCCCGAAAACAAGCCTTTCTGGTACACGTCGGGCCGCATCGGACCCTTTTACATCAATACCCATTTTCTATTCGGCAGCGAAGAAAAAGCAGTTGCCCTGCTGATGCGGATTGACGAACTCGTTTCGGATAAAATCAGCTGCTGCAGGCAAATCGAGGCGATGGTCCTGGACAATCTGGAGGCAAACGCCATATTCCGGGGTGTCATCAATGCGATGGTATCCAAAATTGAAGCGGCCGTGGACATATCCATGGTAGACGGCATATCCGGCGGGGAACGGCGGGACTGGTTCTTTTCACTCGCGGTGGCCCACCGGCTAAGGAAACCCCACCTTACGCTGTTCAAGGACATGGATGCCGTATTGTATGCAGGCCGCAGCATGCCCGCGTCTCCAAACCTGCCGGCGCCCGGATCGGCCGTGACCCTGAAGGCGCTGCCCGGGATGCGGTTCCTGCATGTGGCCGACCTCATCACCACGGCATCGAGCTACGAACGGGCGTGGGTGCCCATTGTCCGGAAATTGGGGGCGGAGATGCCCTGGAGCCTGGTCGTCGTGGATCGGCTGCAGGGTGGAAGTGAACGCCTTGCGTCACTCGGCATCGAATCCCTGGCATTGACTGAAAGCCGCCCCATGCTTTTTCAGGCGGCCGTGAAGGCAGGCGTGCTGGATGCTTCCCGCCTTGGGCTTGTACTGGATTACATGGCGGATCCGGAAGAGTCGATGGCAAGATTTGTGGCGCAGCATCCGGAATTCATGGCGGATGCGCTCGCGGGCGATGAAAAAACCGCCGCAAGGGCGCGCTTGTGTCTTGAGAATGGTTATTACCAGTAAAACCCCCGCTGTGGATGATTTTCATCCGTGTCCGCGATGTCATCCGCGTCCGGTTTGCCATCCGCGCCCTCCGTGCCATCCGCACCCCGTGATCCCTATGCGGTCGATGTCAGGATGCGTCGGTGATGCGCTCCTTCAGGGGAACCATCAATGTGATGCGCGCACCCCGCGGTTCGTTGTCCGAGATTTCAACGCCATCGGATAATTTGTCCAGGATTGAAAAAGCCCACCCGCGTGCCTGAAGGTCGTCTTCCGTGAGAGCGACGCGGTCAAAGTGGACGCGCGCAGGATCGATGCCACAGCCGAAATCCGAGATTTCGAACTGGATGGCGTCCCCGCATTGCTCCATG
>CAZFWQ010000531.1:0-2436 GCA_964522755.1 uncultured Oscillospiraceae bacterium
ACAGAATAATGGAGTTGGGGAGAGGATGGTTTCGAGAGAGGCTGTCCTCTTCTTTTTCACTGAGTGTAATTGGAACTTCGTTCAATGTGTAGGCTTGCCTGTGCACCACGGAAGATCAAGGAATTCATCGCGCCGCGGATGTACCCATATTTTCTGCGGGCATTTCAATTGTAGACTGATCTTGAAGAAGTCTGGATGTCCGGCATGCTGCGTCCAGCAGTATGGGATGTCTGGCAGTATTTCGAAGCGGAAGGCATCCTGAGCACTTCGGAAATCCACACGGCATGGAAAGCATCCGGGAAAAAGGGTGCGTCTGCAGCGGACGGTGCATTACGGGAATTGCAAATGCTGTTCCTTATCACGACAGCCGGCAACAAACAAAGGCAGGATCGTTTCGGGCAGCCATTTGGCTGGCCTTCCCCCCTGTATGGGAAAACCGACAATTGGGTTCCGGACACTTGGATGGCTGGCTTTGAATCCATAAGCCAAACTGAAGCGAAAGAAACCATACTCTCTGTTGGAATAGCCATGGCTCCCAAGGTTGGCAGAGAAGCCATTGAAAAACGATTCGTAATCCGAAAGCATGCATAATTCCCGGGGGCCATCTTCATGGCCCGGCGGCTGTCCGAGAATATGGCTGTGCTGATTGATTCAATTTTATATCCTTACGGCGCAAGTTTGAAGTAATAGAACCTCGAGCGGTATTCCATGGATACGTCTTCGTTCATGTAAGCCAAATAGTTGATGTGGCCGGCGGTCCCGACGATGATGGCATTGCCCCGCACATTGACAGTCTCGCCATGGGAATTAGCCGGAATCGTTTTCTCGCTCATCAATGAGTTGAACTTGCTTCCGATGGCATTGTCAAAATTGATTTCAGTTCCGCCGACGATGGAATGGGTATATGTGGAATCCCTCGTGCCAAATTTGTCAGGTCGGAAATCATTGTAGTTAACGGCTGCCCCTGATTTGTTGTACGGATTCGCGACATTGTATTCAAGGTCCACCAGATAGTATTGCTTATCTGTGGAGTCGCCTATGAACTTGACGCCCATGTCATTCACCTGCTGCAGCGTGACGGGCTGCACGGAATGGACCGTGATCGTCACGTCACTTGAGCGTCCGATTCCTGTAGCTGCGTCATTGAATACATTGTGATAGCCGAATGGGGCGCCGATGTTGACCGGATTGCCGATAGTGCCAGCACCCGTACTCGGTGTACCTGGTTGCGCAGGAGGCGGGGAAGTCGATGGAGATGGCGCCGGCGTCGGGGCAGGTGACGGTGATGGTGAAGGCTGCGCTGCTCCGCCTATCCCCGCGATATTCCCGTCGGGATTCCAGGTGACGTTTTTTCCGAGCAGTTCTGCCAGTTTTCGCATCGGCAGATAGGTTGTTCCCTTGTACAATATGCTGTATGGCACCTGTGTCCCATTGCTCAGCTGGTAATTGCCACCCGCCGGGCCGACAATATTTCCTTCAAGTGAGATATTCACCTTGTTCAGGACCACCGAGATTGAACTGATGATGTCTGAAGCATACACGTTGAGCGAGACCAGCAAAAGGATGGCGGACAGGAATCCAAGGATATAACCCCTGATTTGCTGTTTCATAGTTTTTCCCCCTTTCACATGCTATCATCGTTATACTCTTTCATTTTTCATGAGTCAATGTGAGTATGCAACTTGCCGAAAGAATCATTCGCTGAGTAAACTCGTTCCTCGCAATGGGGTCAGGCACAACATTGTTGGGGTCAGACACCATCAACAAAGTGTGAACGATATATGATATGGGAAAAGGGCAGCCCTGGTTGAGACTGCCCTCTTTTTACTGGAAATGATTTATTACTGCATGCCTACAGCTCCTGTTGACCCCTTGCATTCAAAGAATGAAGAATATCCTTTTTCCGAATCATGCTGGAACCTTCCAGATCGGCAAGGGTTCGGGCAACGCGAAGCAGTTTGTTGAAGGATCTTGCACTGAACCCAATTCTATCATATGCATTTCTCATGACTTCCAGGGAATTGGGTTCCAAAATGCAATACTCCTTGATTAGACCCGTTGTCATTTGTCCGTTGCAGTTTATTCCTTCGAAGTTCTTGTAACGAGCTTTTTGAATCGTTCTTGCTCTTTCTACATATGTACGCAATTCTGCCGAAGTCTTGGCAGCTTTCAGGTTGGACATCTCGAAGAAGTCAACCGGCTTGAAAACTTGCCGGATATCGATTCTGTCAAGAAGGGGGCCGGATAGCCTCTGTTTGTACTTGTCGCGCTGGATGGCGGTGCATGTGCATCTTGACGTGCCCATATAGCCGCACTGGCAGGGATTCATAGCCGCAACGAACATGAAATTCGCCGGGAAGGCGTTCGTTCCGTTCACACGTAGCAAGCTCGTCCCTCGCAATGGGGTCAGGCACTGTGAACAGATTATGAACACAA
>CAZFWQ010000532.1:0-1616 GCA_964522755.1 uncultured Oscillospiraceae bacterium
CCCCCATCATTGAGAATTCCATCCATGTAGAACAGGATCAACTTGGGACCCCCATCTACAACCACAGCCATATGCTGCAGCTTTCTTTTTGCCATCATCCCCGGGTCACTGGTCCAACGGTTTTCCGTTCTGCCATCATGCAAGGATATCTCAAGTACCCCCTGTTTGGTGGTGGAAACGAAGAGACCCTGTCCGTCTTCTTTCCTGTTATCCAACAATATCTGTTCGGACTCGAGTTCAGAAAATTCCACCCACATATCCAAAGTAAAGCCTGAGCGCAAATCCAAAGTCCCGTATTCACCAGAATCATTGTCACGCACAGTAAATAACGGAAGCTGCGGCATGGTGATTTCCTGAATTCCGTCACTTTCTTCAATTCCTGCTTTTATGTCAAGTACCAATCCTCGTTTAGCAATTTCCTTTATCTCCAATTGATCCCATAACTTTTCCAGAAGTTCAGCCGGAATCTCATGAGTTCTGGCAACATCCTTCTGCGTTTCAGTCAAATAGTATTTTCCGCCCTCTTCTACCAAATCAGGATAACTAATTCGGATATATGTATCATCATCATAGATGACGATTTCAGGCTGTGTCCATTGGATGACTTTTCCCTCCGCACCATCAGCCTCAACACCTCCGCATAACCATACCGGGTTTCTGTCGTCATACCATGTGCCGCCATGATTGTGGAACCAATATAAGAATTTCCCGTTCTGACATTTCCATGCAAAATTTGCTGCCCTCGGGTGCTTCATTTTATGACCCACAGCATATGTTTCATATTCGGGTACTGACCAAGTGTGTCCGCCATCCCGGCTATATGTGCAGACCGGGTGTCCATCAACACTTCGGTATACACAGTAAAAAGACCCGTCACTAAGCACACAGTAGCTTTGTTCCTCCGAAATCCTGCCTCCTCCGGGAGGCGTTCGAAGACCGATATCACCATCTGGTAAAGTTTCCCATTCCAGCTTGTCCGGATCATTTTCCGTCAAGATGTTTTTGCTTTTCAGCAGAACACCTTCTGAACTTGTAAAGAAGCCGCGGCCGAACCCCCCCACCTTATGAAGTGATACATAGGCTGCATTCTCATGGATGAATGGCTTTCCCACATTCCAAAAATATCGAAGCTTGCCCTTGTCCGCATTGTTCCTATCACATTCAAATTCTCTCACAGGTACGTCATATCGTTCATTTGACCAGGTCCTGCCATGATCATCCGTATATTTGAACACAAAATGCCCCAGAGAATCCACTCGGGTATAATGTCCTTCCGGTGACCACTCGCTGACATCGGCAGTCACGATTCTGACATTATCGGTGTTATGGTTATAGAAGCAATATATTCTGCCCCCAGCCACTTTCAGCAGTACAGAGTAAGATGCTTCAGGGCCGTCATCCGGTTCCACGTCCAAAGGCTTTGTCCACGTTTTGCCTTGGTCCATGCTTCTCATGCTGACCACATGCTGGCCTGCATCTCCCTCATGCCCGGAACCGGTTGTCACCACGCACAACCATGCACCATCATCTGTTTTCACAATAAATGGCTGGTCACAATAAAACTCGGTGGGTATTTCCATTCCTTTGGTTATGTGTCTCCAATCCGGTATATTGCT
>CAZFWQ010000532.1:1626-2435 GCA_964522755.1 uncultured Oscillospiraceae bacterium
TGCTCTCAAATGTTTTTCCAATTCTGCTCATCACAGGTTCCCTTCCGTATCCGCTGTTTCCAATACAACATGGAACAAGAGGAAATGATCATTCATCTCTTGCCATAGATTTTAACATGGATGTATTCCGAATGTGAAGTGCGATGCAACGCCAGGAAGTCTTCTTCTTGTCAAAGCATAATACTGGAAATGCAAGGGACATATCAACTGGAGCGGAAGCGACGATGCTGCAGATTACAAACGCCATCAGGGATTCCATCAAGCCGGATGTTACCATGCATACGCGCTGCGAATCGATGGTGATGGAGGGGAAAAACATCGTGATTGTACATGTTCAGAGAGGGACGTCATGCCCTTATTGTCTTTCGGGAAAAGGGATAAGGCCGGAAGGTGTATATGTGAGACAGGGGTCTTCGACCGTTCCTGCCTCCGAAAACGTCATTTTGAAAATGATCCGGGAAACGGGTGGCGATAGTTTCGAAGCAACCCGTTCGCTTCTGCAAGATCTGACATTCGAGGGAACTGAAAGGTTCTTTCAGGAAGAAAATATCAAGTTTGAAGCAGAGCAGAAACGCACCTTCGGCCTGATTGGCCAGGACGGGGCGCTTTCAAATCTTGGTTTGCTGTTGTCCGATCAGTGTGCACACACAATCAAAACCGCAGTATTGTAAACGGCAATGCAAAGTGAGGATTTACGGCCGGACACGTGAGGGATTTCGGCAGCGTAAAGTGAGGGTTTTCGGCTGGACACGTGAGAGTTTTCGGCAACGGAAGTACGGGTTCTTACGGCATGCTATCATAAGCAATAT
>CAZFWQ010000533.1:0-2432 GCA_964522755.1 uncultured Oscillospiraceae bacterium
CTTCAGGATGGTGCTGCACATATTCGCTGATGCGGCCGCGCTGCACTTCCTTGATTAGCTGTACCGTTTCCAGCCTGATGCCGGCCTTGTCATAGATATAGCCGTTGGAATCGCTGAGGGCAACCACTTTGCCGCCCATCTGGTGGACTTTCTGCGTGGCATAGATGGCAACGTTTCCAGATCCGGAAATGACGACCGTCGATCCTGCAAAGGACTTGCCCTTGGCCTTCATGGCTTCTTCCATGAAATAGCAGAGCCCGTATCCTGTCGCTTCCGTGCGGGCCAGGCTGCCGCCATAGTTGAGGCCTTTTCCCGTGAGAACGCCGGTGAAGTCATTGCGGAGTTTCTTGTACATGCCGTACATGAAACCGATTTCACGTCCGCCGACACCGATGTCGCCGGCGGGAACGTCGGTATCCGGGCCGATATGGCGGGCCAGTTCAAACATGAAGCTCTGGCAGATGCGCATGATTTCCGCATCGGACTTCCCTTTGGGCTCGAAATCGCAGCCGCCTTTGGCTCCGCCCATTGGCAGCGTGGTGAGTGAGTTCTTCAGAATCTGCTCAAAACCGAGGAATTTGATGATGCCGAGATTGACGGATGGATGAAAGCGGAGGCCGCCTTTGTATGGGCCTATGGCACTGTTGAACTGAACGCGGAATCCGCGGTTTACGTGGACTTTGCCCGCATCGTCAACCCAAGGCACGCGGAACATGATCTGGCGCTCAGGTTCCACAATGCGGTCAAAAATGCCCGCTTTCACAAATTCGGGGTGTTTGAGGGCGACCGGTTCGAGGGATTCCAGAACCTCTAGGACGGCCTGATGAAATTCTGTCTCTCCGGGATTGCGTTTGACTACTGCCTCGTAAACGGATGCCAAGTTTTTCATGATGTTTCCTCCTGCTTTTGAATGATGGATTTCCGACTTGCTCCGGGGAGGCGCCGGCAGTTGCCCGTTTGTCGCAACCCTTCGGCTGTGAACCCCCCAATCCTGCCTTTGCAGGCATTTCAGGGAAATACAGGCAAGTTCCGTCCATTCAGCCACCCCATTGTGGCAACAAAACAAGATCATTGGTTTCGTAGGATTCATCCTTGAAGGGCATATGCGAAACCACAGCGAATTATACCAAATGAAAAACAGAATTGCAAGATTGAAACTGAAAAATTGCAAAATGTATTTTTTGACAAACACAACGCGATGCAGATCTGCCACTTCGAGATCTTGCAGAAATCCGGCACCTGACCTACCCATGCAGCTGATTCGGCGCCTGCAGCAGGGAAAGGCGTTCCACCGCCTCCGCGGTTTTTTCCGGGCTGCCGAAGCCCGTCAGGCGGAAGAAACCCTCGCCGCGTGAACCGAATCCCGATCCTGGAGTGCCCACTAGGTGGAGGCGATTGAGCAGTACGTCGAAGAATTCCCATGAACTCTGTCCTTGCGGCACTTCAAGCCACACATAGGGGGCGTTCACCCCGCCCCAGACCCTGTATCCCCTCGCGGCAAACGCCCGGCGGATGCTTCCTGCGTTTTCCAGGTACCCGTTGATCCGATCGAGGCATTGCTGTTCGCCTTCCGGTGAATAGAGGGCCGCTGCCCCCTTTTGGACAATGTACGGCACGCCGTTGTATTTCGTGGTCTGTCGCCGAAGCCACATTTTTCTCAGATTAAGCAGGCCGCCCGTGCCATCGCTGACGTTCAAATCCCTCGGGACGGTTGTGCAGGCGCATCGGAGGCCAGTGAAACCGGCTGTTTTCGAGAAACTGCGGAACTCCACCGCGCAGCGGCGGGCTCCCGGAATTTCATAAATGCTCCGGGGTATCCCTTCTTCCCGAATGTACGCGCAGTATGCCGCGTCAAAGAGGATGACCGCGTCATTGGCCAGGGCATAGTCGACCCAGCCCTTCAGCTGTTCACGGGTCATGGCGACGCCTGTCGGATTGTTCGGGGAACAAAGATAAATGATGTCGAGCTTTACACTTGGGATGCGCGGAACGAAATCCTCCTCCGGGAAACAGGGCATCAGGTGCAGGA
The DNA here is from genome assembly GCA_964522755.1 of uncultured Oscillospiraceae bacterium. GTDB lineage: Bacteria > Bacillota > Clostridia > DSM-8532 > DSM-8532 > JAEWSN01. The sequence goes on from CAZFWQ010000533.1 coordinate 2,030, forward strand.
ATTCAAAGCCTGATTCCGCAGATTCGCCAAAATGCCCCGTCATGACATTGCTGTCGAAATACACCGGATACACCGGGTCAGGAACACCGATTCGATTCCTCTTCCCGAAGAGGTCAGTGAAATTGGCCGTGTCGCTCTTCGCGCCGTCGCTGACGAAAACCTCATCCGCGCCGATATCGCATCCGCATGCCTGAAAATCGTTCTCTGCAATCGCATCGCGGAGGAAGGCATATCCCTGCTCGGGACCATATCCCTTGAAGGTTGCTGCTTCCCCCATCTCATCCACGGCATCGTGCAGCGCGCGGATGACTGTTTCAGGGAGCGGCCTTGTCACGTCGCCGATGCCGAGGCGGATGATGTCCGCATTCGGATGGGCTGTCTTGAACAATTCGACGCGCTTGGC
>CAZFWQ010000534.1:0-2421 GCA_964522755.1 uncultured Oscillospiraceae bacterium
CCGGATCCAGCCGATAGGCAACGGCGGTTCCCGCGCCGTAATTGGATACGAAGGCAACGGTATTTGCGTTGTCCACGCTGATGTGGCAGGGAAATTCGCCGTATGTGGGCTGTTGGCCCTGCAGCGAGAGGCCGCCGTCATGGCCGATGAGCAGGGAAGCCGCGCCCCCGCCGGGTCTCCCCTCGTAGAGGGTCGTCTCGATCGTTGCGTACATGTGCTTTCCATCAGCGGACAATGCGAGGTATGTCGGTTTTTCAATCTTGTCCGAATAACCGTTCAAGTTGAGTTCGCCGGTATTGAGGTTGACGTCGAGAATGGCAATGCCGACGATTTCCGATTGCTCGGCAAAATTCCCTATATAGGCCAGGCAGTGGTTGTCATACATGGAGCACCTCCTCCTGGTTGTTTCATTCAGATGCATGTTGCTGGTTATCTCTTCAAATGCATTCTTTCATTCCGGTTGGATGCTTATCACTTCCATGGCTTAGTGATTTTCATCAGAAGCGCCGGTGAATCCCGCAACCGGCTGATTCAACCATTATACCGTCGGAGCAGGTTCCTTACAAGGAACACATCGAAGCGGGAACACATCGAAGCGGGAAACAGAACGGTGTCCCGCATGGCGGTCCGAAACAGAATGGTGTCCGGCATGGCGGTCTGAAGCAGAACGGTGTCCGGCATTGCAGTCTGAAACAGTACCGGGAGTTTGTCTTTGACCGGCAATAAGTATAGTATTGAAGAAATAATGAGAATCGGTATATCTTTCGAGTAACAACGCATAAGTAATGACAAAGGATCTGCCATAAAAGGCAGGAAACCGACGAGGTAGCCATGACAATGCTGAAGGGAATATGCCTTTTTTTAATGGCAATCATTGTTTTCCTTGCGCTTGTATTGTTTGAGGTGAATTTCGCCGCGAGGGAAACATTGCTGTCTGCCGATTATTTTAGCACGGTGCTTGATGAAAATGACATGAGTTCATTCATAAATGATGCTATCGTTTCAGGAATTGGGAGAATCAATACGGGAGACGAATTCATCGAGGACGGAACCCCGCAGGATGATGCGAATGGAAATATTGCCGACATGTCGGGCATGCTGGCGGAAAACCTTGGAAAAAGCGGTGTTTTGGAACAGATGCCATCACTGCTGAAGGGATTTCATGCTTACGTCACGGGTGATGCGGACAAACTGCCGACGGTTGATATAAAAACCCTCAAGGAGGTCCTCCTTGATGCCATGACATTCCGGATGATACAGCAGGACGACATGGAGAGAAGCATCACGGCCATCAACGCATTGGTGAAAATGATTGATGGCCAATACAAGGACATCGTCTTGAGCAGGGGCGCGGACGATGCATTCATCAATCAAATAGCCGCTCTGCCAGAAGTGAAGCAATCCGGATTGAACACCGGCATGGTAAAAGAGATTGTCAAGAAATATCCCGAACTGAGCGGACGCGAAGTCAATGCAAACGATGTGATTGGCATGATGAAGGATATCCTGAAGAACACGGTGAAATATGAAAACATAAAAGACAATCTTGATCTGAACCTGCTGCTCGAAAACGCTTTCAAGAACAGCGACAACCCGTTGTCCGAATTGCGATTGCTCATTCTGTCCTATAAGACGGTTTTCTTCCGGACACTTGTCATATTGATTGGATTGCTGCTTCTGGCATTCATTCCAATAGCATTCGGGAAAAGAAGGTTTTTAAGATGGATTGCAGGCGTTTTGAGCGCGGCGGGCATTGTCGGAATCCTCGCAGGTCTTTCCGGCCTGTTCCTCCCATCTGTTACGGAACAGATCACGAAAGGGCTCGCTTCCGGCGTACTTGACCTCCAGCCGGACAGCATCGCATTCCTGCGGCATTTCATTCGGTATTTCCTGACCGGGTACTTCCGGATCATCCTGTTGGAGGGGATGGTTCTTCTGACGACAGGAATCCTTGTCATTGCCCCTACCCTGATTTTTCACCAGAGAGAGCCATCCGGAACCCATCACAATCAGATGGGTGCCTTGCAGAATGAAGCCGCTTCAGGAAGCCATAAGGCTGTTGCCATGATTGCGAGGATACTGGTGTTCATGATACTTGCGCTTGCCGTTCAAATCACGCTCACGCAAGGGTACGGCGACTTTTCCGGCAAACTGGAAAAGCTGGCGTCTTCCATCGAAGGACTTTCCTCCCCGACGGAAGAGTTTGACCTGCTTGGCGCAATTGCCGAAACGACGGGCGCGGACTTTTTGAATAGCTCGGAACCTAACGCCATGCAGGCCCCGTAGCGGGTGCTGCAGGCCCATAGCGGGTACTGCGGGCCCATAGTGGGTACTGCGGGCGACCATGGTCCGGGAGTGCGACACCGTTTCACATGACTTCGAAAATGTAATCTCCGGACCCGATTTTTAATGCTATCGTCC
>CAZFWQ010000535.1:0-2420 GCA_964522755.1 uncultured Oscillospiraceae bacterium
TGATGTACTCAGCCTGGTCGTTTACCTTCTCAATGGTATGCGCCGTGCCGTACCAATCGAAAGCCTGCCGCACATCGCGTATATTGCCGCACCGGAGGTTGAGCGGATGTTCCAGATCCCGCTCCAGAGCATCTGCCGGGAATGCCCCCGCAATCCGGAAACCGGTATATTTTTCATATCCGCGGCGGTTACATTCCGCCAGGGCACCGGCATCCATCAATACCCCTTTCTTCAAATGCAGAAGCATCTCTGTGTTTGTCAACTCCTTGGCAATATTTTCATCAAGAAAATAGACCGACATATGTTCACTATCATAAGCAATGGGCAATCCGATTTGGTATGGTTCATCATAGGTCGGAATTCCGGTACCTTCGTGCCAACGTTGATTCTGCGGTTCGGTTCCGGAATCTTTTTTCCAGAAGCAGCCGATTCCATCAGGGGCTGATCGGCCGAAAGCACTTGTTAGCAAGGTGGCAAAGGGTTGAACGTTCTTTGCCAGCTTGAAGAACTTATCGTGTTCAGCATAGTCTGGCGCAAGTGTCGAACATACGTTATAGGCCGTGCCGGTACATCCGGCAGCCAGATAGGTCATCACTTCAAAGGCTGTGAACGTCGGTGACTTTTTCAAACTCTGGTAGGGAAAGTTCTCGATTTCCGACTCGACAATCCGGGCGAACCCAGGCAAATAACGGATCTGCGCACCGATGCGGTTCGCTTTTTCCAGTGCTTCGTTCGGGGTAAACTCAGTATATAGACCGCCGCCTGGCCGCCAACGAATTGACGGAAGATTTCCTCTTAACGTGTTCGCCCATTGTTCTGTTTCCAATCCATCGCTCCCGTTGGAGCAAGTCATAAATCCGATTTCTGTGCTGGGGTTTATCTCATGCACGGCCTTTTCGATTATGACAAAAAGCTCGTTAATCCTTGAGGCATTAAAGGAGATCCAGAATTTTCTGGCATTTTGGCGAATCTCTCTCTGCTCGTTTTGCAGCGCCTTGTTTAGTCCGGCAATATTGACGTCATCTTCAGGCAGCAAATGGGTTTTCGATTGAAATCGCTGAATGCAGAGCGGACAATAACAGCTCATATAGCTGATATCATCATCAATGTAAAGCACGGAGGGGTTCATTGCTGCAAACAATTGATATTCCTGCTTGATATATTTGTGGTTTTTCTCATCCGACGGACATAGTTTTCCAGTGATTTCATGCCCGTTTTGATCCACATAATGGGCGTAGCCTGCCATCTCTGGTGCCAGCCTTTCGTTCATATGCCCAATTGTACATAGCACGTCAATGCCGGCCTGTAGACCGAGACTGCGCGTCTTTTCCAGCAGCGGGTTCATCAGTTCTGAAATGTGTTCCAGCTCTTCTGGAGTACGGACAGAATGTGTGAACTGAGTAAAAAAGACAAGCTCTTCAAAACAGCCCGGGTAAGTTTCCAAGCGATTCCACAAGTCCTCTTGCTGTTCTTTCGAGTAAAGAACATGTTCTCCGATCCGAAGCATGGAAGAGTATTGATAATTCATAACTTTTGCCTCCACTCGCATGGTCGATGCTTTCACAGCATAATTGGCCTTGAATGCTTCTTCCATTATCATTCAGTATAGAATGACGAGGCATGAATGACAATGCAATAATATTGTATGACGATGTGATTTATTAACATGCGAAGAATGGGCGCGCGTAAATCCTGATGCCATAGCGATTGACTTATCATGCAGACAATCTTTTTCACAAACCAATGCTGCTTGATTTGACCTCTTGCGATTGTGTCCTGTCATATCTTCAATTTTCCCTTTGATTTTCCCTAGCTCCGCTGCATGATGGTAATGCAACTCCGACGTGCCCTATTGGGCGAGAAAGCAGTCTCTCGAAAAGAAGCTCCCATTGAGTAGGAAAAGCAACCTTGAAGCAGAAACGATGAGGTTTGGATCAAATGTGTAGTGGCTCAGAAAAATGAGCATGGCAAATAGAACCACCCTGAAACCTGAACCTTGATATATGAATAAGGAATGGACTACACAGTTGCTGATTTGATTTGGATATCAACAGAGATCAATTCAGGATGTTGAGCTGTTATTGATGTTGAAGAATTTATTGTGAAAAAAATAGCATTGTTTATGTGCATAAGGGAAAAAAACATGAGTGAAGAAATACAAGTAAAACTGATGCTCTTATTTCATTTTGTATATTTGTGCATGCTTTCAAACCCTATGGGCATTACCCGGAACTAATTGAAATGACAAAACAGTATCTTGAAGAATGAGAATAGATCGCAGTTTTCGCGTTGAGGCGCAGCTCGCGGGCATCCGCGACCTTGCGTTGGGTGCGAGCGGTAATCGTTGCTGTGCGGCGTGATTGCCGTTCTGGACAAGCAAGTGGAATGCATGAGGAAAATCAGGGAATGGAGCCGTGCGG
>CAZFWQ010000536.1:0-2414 GCA_964522755.1 uncultured Oscillospiraceae bacterium
ATGTATTCTTTGTCCATTTCCTGAGAGATGCAGGGTCAATTGATTATGGACCGATGCAAAATACTTCGTCAGGGTCAGGTATGGTGAAACGTTCCTGCAAGCGGAGAGGAAGGGTATCAAACAGTATTTCGGGATATCCCCTTGTCCAGAATGCATTTTTCTCGTCAACCCGATACGTGTTGAAATGTTGTGCGAAGATCTTCAGTGGCTTAATGGACTCGATCATGACGACAGAACCCTCGATATGGGTGTTGTGTTCGGTGGGAGATACGAAGAGCACGTCGATCCCTGCGGTTTCGAGATGTTCCTGCAAAAGAACCGTGTCTCCCGGCTGCATGATTCTTTTTCCGCAAAATGACAGGATGTAGCCGCAGTCTTCCAGATTCGCATGTGCGTAAACGGAGTGCCGCTCATGTCCGTGTATGGCCCGTATTGCAGAAAACTCCAACCAGCCGGCAAGTGAACATGCTTCACCCGGTTTGGCCCAGACTATGCGTTCTTCATTCAAACCGGCTTGAATTGCCTGTCTCCGGCAACTTGTGGGCAGTACGAACCTGCAAGTGCCTTTTTCATGCAGAAATCGGCAGGTGTCCGGGTTGAAATGGTCGCCGTGTTCATGGGTGACGAACAGGAAATCAAGTTTTTGAGCAACCTTCTCCAAGGAAATGGCAGATGGGCGTATGCGCAGGTCGCTGTGAAAGTCCAGGTCCGTGGCAATCATGTGCCCCCCGGATCCGATCAGCCAGCCGTCGTTGCCCGTCCAGCACAAGGTGATGTCACTTCCGGCCGCCATGTGTTCAAAAAAATCATCCATATCATCCTCCGCTGCAGAGGAAGGTACCACTGCAGGCGCTGACTGAAACAATCCGGGTCTGAATTTGGCTTGTTTCCCCTTTTTATTTTGTGAGGTAACATGCATGGGGAGATGCATGAATGGGAAAATTCTGAAGTTTTTCCGTTTGATGATGTGGTAGATTTTACATGCTTCGCGGCGAATCACCAGGAAGCCCTGTATCTGTGCCCAATACTCGGCGAAAATTGTATACTAACAGCACAAATACAGGGTAAAATAGAAACAAGAGAGCAACCTACGGGAAAGAGGGACTCATATGAACATACTGGATGTTCTTCATCGGTTCCGTGACGGAGAGCCGGTTGTAATCACTGAATCGGAGCGTGGGGCCGGGTCGGGCATTCTGGTGAAGGCTGCGGAACATTATACCGAGGCGGATGCCGTATTGTTCGGCGGCAGGACGCACGGCGCCGTGCAGGTTGCCCTGCAGGATGAATACGGACGTTCTCTTGGATTTACACAAAGCAGCGCGCTGCCAGGCAATGATTTCATGCGGCGCCAGGTCATGACGGTCAACCTGAAGGGACTGGACGATCTTGCGGATGAAGCGGATTTCGCGGATGAGCGGGAAGTCAGGACCATTCGCGCCTTGGCAGATACGCATATGACGGCAGGCGATTTTGAGAAACCGGGCGATGTGCCTGTGGTACTCGCACGAAGAGGTGGGCTTCTGAAGAAAGTCGGCTTTGCGGAGGCAGCGTCCGATTTGGCCCGGATGTCCGGAAGCACGCCTGTGGCTGTGTTCGCGGAACTTTCCTCCATGCCTTCGGATCTTGCCTTCATCCCGGTTGAAGAACTCATCGCGCTCCGCAGGGAAAGAGACAAGGTGATTCAGGAAGCGTCAGCAGCCAAGATGCCCACGGAATACGGGGAATTCATAATCCATGCATTTGAGAACGCCTTGACCGGTGAACATCACGTCGCGTTGACGATGGGCGACATCGCGGACGGCAAGCCGGTTCTGCTGCGTGTTCACAGTGAGTGCCTGACGGGGGATGCTTTTCATTCCCTTCGATGTGATTGCGGAGAGCAGCTGGCGGCCGCATTGAAACTCGTTGCCAGGGAGGGCCGCGGAGCAGTGGTCTATATGCGTCAGGAAGGCCGCGGTATCGGTTTGGTGAACAAAATCCGTGCATATGAGCTTCAGGATGACGGCAAGGATACGGTTGAAGCCAACATCATGCTCGGTTTTCCACCGGATCTGCGTGATTACGGCGTGGGCGCCCAAATCCTATATGACCTCGGCGTACGCAAAATCAGGCTGCTCACGAACAATCCCACGAAGGTCATCGGATTGTCCGGATTCGGATTGGATATTGTGGAACGGGTACCCATCAGAATAGACGCTAATGTCGTCAACCAGTTCTACATGGATACGAAGAAAGACAAGATGGGGCATATGATTTGAGGAGTGAGGTTCTTCGCGCTTTGGCATGTGATGCAAGTCGTCGGATCTGACATGGAAAGCGAGTGCCGAAGAATTATGAAAATTGGGGATTGCAATGCTTTTTTTGCGGGTATATAATGAACGTAGTTCATAAAACAAGGAGTTACATATGCC
>CAZFWQ010000537.1:0-2412 GCA_964522755.1 uncultured Oscillospiraceae bacterium
AGAATGAGAAGAGTATTGACCTGGTGCTCTTCCTGAACGGTATCCCGATCTTTACGGCTGAGCTCAAGAACCACCTCACTGGCCAGAGCGTCGAGGATGCGATTCGTCAATACAAAACCGATCGCGACCCGCGCGAGCCGCTGTTCAAATTCTGTTCTGGATGTTCTCTATTTCCTGCTGTGCATTGGCCCAGACCTCTGCGGTGCCCGCGCGCATCGATGCGGCCATGTATCAGGGCGTGGTTGAAGAGAATTTGGATTTGCGCAAAGAACAGGCCCGGCTTGAGGGTGAGGCGGGGACCCTTCGGCGTAAAAACGCCACCCTGTTGCTTGATATTCAGAACCTTGAACGCAAGCGCGATCAGCTGACTGCTTTGGTCGCCCAGCTCAAGACTCCCGATGAGTTGGTGGCCCAGATGGCGCGGCTCAATGCGGAAAAGGTGGTATTGGTCCGCGAGATCATCCACGCGCAGTCCTTTTCGGTACAATACGATGATTTCCACGTTCCTGCGCAGGTATTGGGCACGTGTGCCGTTGGCTTCCCCCCAGGCGGCCCGTTCCGCATCGCGACCGGGGATATAGATCATTTTTCCCTGCACGTATTCCTGCAGCTGCGTCAGCAGGTGTTCAGGCAATACTTCTTTTGCATTGATGTACTTCAAACGTCTCACTCCTTTTATGGAGCGTTCCGGGCGGACCGGGGTTCTGCCGAACCCGGGCACATGAGGGCCTTCGGGTGGAGAGCCGTTCCATTCCCCAGGGAAATGAAAAGGTCCGCAACGGAAACCCCATCGCGGACACAAAAAAAGCATGATTCCCATATCATGCTCCTGCCTGCATCATCCAGGTGGAAGGGAATACTCCGTTTTCGCCGCAACAGGAATTCTCCATGCGCCCGTGAAAGGCGCGGATACGTGATACTGCCCGGAGGACAGTGGCACAAACCCCGTTGCCGCTCTTGATTCAACTAAGCCTGAGATACCTCGATGGCCTTGATCCTCATTTCAACTACACTCCCTTCCAAAATAAGAGTTCGCCTATGCGGCATAATCATCATGCCGGCATAAACGAGAACAGGATAATTATATGTCTGCCTTTTGCGGGACGTCAAGGGCAAAAACCTTTCTTAAACATTCACGCACATGGATGATTCGGGAATATAAGGGCGGGAGTTCCCGATATGGCGCATGCCTTTCGGAAGCTCCCGCCGGCAGCCATCAGAAGATGGCCACCTCCTGTCTGACAAACATCCAAGATCACTTCCTTTCTTTTGGAAGTCGGCCCCGAAAGCCGCATATACGCTGCGCATCGTACTATTTCATTGTACTTGCCGAAATATCGCCGCGCAAGGGAACAAACAAGTATAGCGCAACCGTTCCCGGTCGCAGCGCAGCCCGCAGGATATGCCTCAGTACAGCCTGATGAAACCAGGCCCGATGGGCACGGGATCCGCATTGTGGTACAATGCTCTTGGCAGGCCGCCCGCAGGAATTCCATCCTTCCGGCAGCCTGTGGGTGGCACATGGAGACAACCGGATGAAACCATTCTTGAAATGGGCTGGAAACAAGTACCGAATCATAGACCACATCAAGACAAGGCTGCCGGAAGGATCCCGCCTGGTCGAGCCGTTTGCGGGCGCAGCGGCTGTTTTTCTGAATACGGATTTTCCATCGTACCTTATTGCCGACAGCAATTCCGATGTCATAAGCCTTTACAGACATCTGCAGCGCGAGGGAATGCGGTTCATCAGCTATTGCCATGGCCTGTTCACGCCTGACAACAACGCACGGGACAAATACCTGGCTTATAGGGAAGAATTCAATGCCACAAAGAACCACAGGCGCAGGGCCGCGCTGTTTCTGTACCTAAACCGGCATGGCTTCAACGGCTTATGCCGTTACAATGCCTCGGGCATCTATAACGTTCCTTTCGGACGATATAAAAAACCATATTTCCCAGAAAGGGAAATGATGTATTTCTGGGAAAAAAGCCGTAAAGCTGTGTTTGTGTGCGCGGATTTCACTGACACCATGCAAAAAGCGATTCAGGGCGATGTCCTGTATTGCGACCCCCCATACGTGCCGCTGACCGCGACAGCCAACTTCACGGCATACAGCGCCGGTGGTTTCACGGCCGGCCAACAGGCTTGCCTCGGAAAACTTGCGGGTTTGCTTTCAGACAAGGGGATTTCGGTGCTGATATCAAATCACGCCACGCCGCATATCCTTTCGCAATACGAAAACGCCGAATGCGCGGTGATTCCCGTCCGTCGCAGCATCAGCTGCGACGGGGCGACCCGGCTCCATGTGGATGAGGTTCTCGCCTTGTTCAGGGGGCGATCCGCCGATTGACTTCACCTGATCTTGCGCCAGTCGAATTCAGCTGTCCTTGCGCCGGTTGAATTCACCTGTC
>CAZFWQ010000538.1:0-2411 GCA_964522755.1 uncultured Oscillospiraceae bacterium
CCAGCTCATCATCTTCCACCAGCAGCACCGTACCTCCTGACCCAGGCCCCCCCATGACAACATGGCCCATCTGCTGGGGTTCGGTTTGTGCCGACAGCGGGAAGAACACACTGAAGACACTTCCGCCGCCATTCCTGTCGTCCACCGTGACGCCCCCTTTATGCGCCCGCACGATTCCAAGGACGACAGGAAGCCCCAGCCCCCTTCCGACTGATTTCGTGGAGAAGAACGGCTCGAACAGGTTGTCAAAATCCGTTGGCTGTATCCCGCAACCGGAGTCCATTACCTTCAGGCAGGCATAGGAATGGTCATTGACCGTCCAATCCACAGGGAAACGGTGTGAAGGCGGAATATCTGTGGAAGAAACCGTCTTGACGCTCAGGTGAACGGTGCCGGCTCTGTCGCGGATGGACTCAAAGGCATTGGTTACAAGGATTGTCAGGATCTGCTGAATCTGTTTTACATCCGCCTTGATGACCGGTCCAGGAGAGGGCGCATCATGTTCAACATTAACGTTCGGGGGCTTTCCTTCCAGGAAGACAGGCAGAGTCACGATGACTTGTTCGGCAATATCGACCGCCTCCAGTTTAACTTGTTTCTGCCCGAGATAGGTAATCATCAGGGAGCTGACGTCTGACGCCTTTTTAGCCGCCTGCATGGCTGTGGCAAGGTCTGTAACGCGTGAATCTCCCGGCGGAAGCCCGTCAATCACCATATTCAGATATCCCATCACCACATGCATCTGATTGTTGAAGTGGTGGGCGATGGCTCCTGCCATCCGTCCCAAAGTTTTTTCCTTATTGATCTGTCGGCTCAGCTCTTCAAGCTTCAACTTTTCCGACTCCATCTTCTTGTGATCCGTGATGTCCTCCAGCACGGCCGTCAAATAATCCACCTGGCCATCGGGCTTCCTGACACAGCCTGCGGCAAGATTGATCCAGACAACCGTTCCATCCTTGCGGACAAAACGCTTCTCTATCTGATACTGCTCGATTTGCCCGGAGATCATGCGCTTAAATTGTTCGATATCGGCAGAGAGATCGTCAGGGTGTGACATTTCCGACCAGGACATTTTAGTGATTTCATTCCGGGAATATCCGAGCATCGTACAGAGCCGATCATTGACTTCAACCCATCCTTTTTCCAGCGATGTAATGGCACGCCCGTGCATCGGCAGATTGAAGTAGTTGCGAAAGCGGATCTCGCTTTTTTTCAATTCCTGCGACACTTTTTGAAGCTCATTCATTTTCTGATTGAGCCGCTGATTGGCCTCTTCGACCAAGCCACGCGCCGTTATCGCTTCATTCATCATGTTCAGCGCCTCGCGATGTGAGACCGCAAGATCGGCCGTACGTTCCTCAATCCGTTGCTCCAGCATGGTGTTCAGACTGCGCAGATCCTGTGTTAACTGCCGGGCCAGATGCCTGGCTTTAAATTCGGTGTTGAGCAGGCTGAAAATAAAGCCCGCCAGCAACAGGCTGATGGTCGTCCCGCCCCAGATCACAAGCCAGACCACGCTGTAAGTAGCTGGGCGGTCAGTCGACGTGAAGCGCAAGGTCCAGGGGCAGCCGGTTACAACCAACCGCAGCTGAGAGTTCAACTGCGCCTCGACATCTGCGGGATGGACTGCCGTGGGTTGACTGTCGTAGAGCAGGGCTGCGGGCGTGGCCAACTCACCATCGAAAACTTCCAAGCGGATCCGGCGAGTGTTCTTCAAATCCGCTATCCCCAAGATACCCTCCATCAGATCGGTCATCCGGTAGGGACTGTAAACCCAACCCATGATGGCGGCACGCCGTTGGTCAACATTTTCGATGGGCATATTTTTGTGGTACACCGGCAGATACATCAAGGTGCCGGCTTGTACATCGTTGGTCGTTTCCTGCACGAGCCGGACCTTTCCCGAAAGGACGGCCTCATTCAGGTCCCGCGCCCGTTCCATCGCCGCCCGTCGGATCGGTTCGTACAGCATGTCGTAGCCAAAGGCCTGGAGATTCCGAGTCGTAAAAGGTTCGAGGTAGATGATGGCGGAGTAGAGCGCCCGCTCGCCCTCGGGGCGCACTTGATATTCCCGAAAGCCCTCGGCTCGGATTTCCTGTATATGTTGCGCGAACTTCTCGCGGGGAATCAGCAGCGCGAACCCCAGCCCTTGAATCCCGTGCAGGTATTGATCAAGTCCCTGATGCGCACAAAAGCTTTGCCATTTCTGACGAGATACCTCATCCGAAGCCGCCCAAAAAGACTCCCCGCTACGCAGGAGTTGTGCATGGGCGAGGAACCGCTCGGAGATTTTATCATATATTTCACTGCAGACGAAGTCGAACTCGCGTTTTGCATTCTCATCCACCTTCCCTTTTATTCGCAGGGCAGCCCAGCCGGTTACGAACAGACCCGCCAGAAGGAAGACTGCC
>CAZFWQ010000539.1:0-2408 GCA_964522755.1 uncultured Oscillospiraceae bacterium
CCGATTCCGAGTGTTCCAGTCCTTTTATGATCTGCTGAAGGATGGATATCTCTTCGTGCAGCTCTTGACTTGTTTTTGATGGCTCTTTCATCTGGCCCCTCTGTCATGACAAACCGTGTCGGCTGAAAAGAAAAGCGGGTGGTTGTCGGACGGACCTAAAATTTTTCCGCCAGTGCCTTTTCCAGCTTGACCTGATCTGCGGTGAAACCCCGTATGCCTTCAGCCAATTTTTCCATGGCCATGGCATCCTCGTTCATTTCCCAACGATATTGGGCTTCGGTCATGCGTGCCGGACGCGGTTCGGTCGCTCCCGGATCAATCAGTCGGCGCACCAACTGGCCTTGAGCCGCAGCCAACTCTTTCAATAAGGAAGGGGCAATGGTCAACCGGTCACATCCGGCCAGCGCAAGAATTTCACCCATATTACGGAAGGATGCGCCCATGACGATGGTCTTGTAATCATGAGCCTTGTAGTACGCATAAATCTGGCGCACCGACAGCACACCGGGATCTTCCTCCGCCGGAAAATCACGGCCACTCTTGGCCTTGTGCCAATCGAGAATGCGACCGACGAAAGGGGAAATCAGCGTCACGTCCGACTCGGCGCAGGCGCGCGCCTGGGCAAAACCAAACATCAGCGTGAGGTTGCAGTGGATGCCTTCACGCTCCAGGGTTTCCGCAGCGCGGATGCCTTCCCAGGTGGAGGCGATCTTGATCAGCACGCGACTGTTATCCACACCCGCTCCACTGTACAGCCTGATCAGTTTACGCGCCTTTTGCGTGGTGGCCTCGGTATCAAAGGAAAGCCTCGCGTCCACTTCGGTTGAAATGCGTCCCGGGATGTATTTGAGCACATCCAGGCCGACATTCACCGCCAGCTTGTCCATGGCATCGTTCGCCTGTTGTACGCGGTCGTTGCTTTGCGACTTGGCCCATGCAATGGCATCAGCGATGAGCGGGATGTATTCCGGCAGTGTCGAAGCCTTGAGCAGCAAGGAGGGATTGGTCGTCGCATCCTGCGGCTGGTGGTGGCAAATCGCTTCAATGTCACCCGTGTCCGCCACGATGGTGGTCATCGATTTCAGTTGTTCAAGCAGACTTGCCATTTTGCTTCCTCATGATTCGTTGCGCCTTAACAGGCTGCTGAAAAAAGCCCATCTGCCACGTTGCGCTGCAAACCTCATCGATATAGAGGGACACCTTGCCGCAAGGTGTCCCCCTATATCCCGGCAAGCTCAGGGCAGGCTAGAAGCCTCTGTCATGGTGAGCCTGTCGAACCATTGCGCCTTGCATCGGGGCATTTTTGAACAGCCTGTCCATTCGGGGTGTTATTCAACACCCTCTTAATCCTGCCCGTGAAATGATTCCCGCTCCAGTTCCCTCATCCTGTCCACCTTGGGGGCGGACCCGCCTCCCTGGAACTCCGAGTCGAGCCAGGCGTCGACCACCATCTTGGCCAGTTCCGGACCGATCACCCGGGCCCCCAGGGTCAGAACCTGCGCGTCGTTGCTCTTCTTCAGGCGTTCAGCCGAATAGACGTCGTGGCAGGTTCCGGCGAACACCCCTTCGACCTTGTTGGCGATCATCGCCATGCCGAGGCCGGTGCCGCAGATCAGAATGCCCCGGTCATAGCGGCGATTCCGGATCTCCTGCGCCAGATGGAATCCGATTTCCGGGTAGTCCGCCTTTTGACGGCCCAGGTAATCCAGGTCCGTAATCAGAACGCCCCGCTTCTTCAGGTGGTCGAAGAGGACTTTTTTCAGATCGATTGCGGCCTCATCGCAATCGATCGCAATACGCAAGTCACGATTGGCCATGGACGTGCCCCTCCTTTACAGCATAAAGATATTCGCTTCGACGAACTTCCAGGTCTTCAGGAAGTCGCCGCCGCGGATCAGTCCGGCGAACACGACGCGGTCCAGGCCGTTCAACCGGTCCCAGATCTTCCGGGTCATCCTCGCATTGGCCTCGAAGGTGCCTCGGATGTCCCAGCGGGTCGGCGAGGTGTCCGATGTCAGAAAGTCGCTGTAGCCGAATTCCTGCAGGTAGTAGATGAATTCCACGTATTCCAGGAAGTTGTGCGACGCCGCCATCAAATCCCAGTCCCATCGGCCGTTGTTGTCGTTGATGTGGATATAATAGGGAAACCGGCTTTTCGCGAGCATGGCCACGACCTCCGCGGGATTCTCCTGGCCGTACTTCGAATGGCCATAATCCATGGTGATGCCCATCTCCGGGATGCCGATATCATTGAGAAGGCAGAGCGCCTTGGCGGCGGTGTCCACGAAACAGTGGGCCCGCGTCTCGCTCGGCTTGTATTCGATGAAGAGGGGGATCTCCGGCTTGTAGGCCCCGGCCTCGCCGAAGGTCTCGATGAGGAACTTCCACATCCGGGCATAGTCGCACTG
>CAZFWQ010000540.1:0-2405 GCA_964522755.1 uncultured Oscillospiraceae bacterium
GGATGGGGAAGGGTTCGTCGACGGCGTACACCCCAACGATCTTGGTTTCGTCGCCATGGGCAGGGGATACAAGAAGGAACTGATGAGGATCCTGGACATCCGGTGATGTTCGTGTGCCGATTCATCATTCAGCTGCATTTGTATCGACATCTCGCATGCAAGGGATGTCAATGAAAAACAATCGCTGTATGCGAAACTTGTTGATGGTCTGGAAGCAGGAGGCTGCATATGAGTCATATGAATATGAAGGCAACGGAACAGGAACTGCTGAAGAAGAAAAAATGGGTTCACGACCATTTTGAGAAAAATGACGCGCCTCCTTTTTCATTCGAATATGGAGGGGTTCCTTTCCGCATTACATACAAGAGCTGGGAAAAGACATTGTCCAGACGGTCGCTGGATGCAGGGCGCGATGAGTTGACCGTGATCTATTCGGGCGATGACGGCTTGAAGGTTACCTGCATCCTGACGGAGTATATGGACCATGCCGCTGCTGAATGGACAGTGTATTTTGAAAACTGTGGAAAACACGACTCGGATGTGCTTTCCGACGTGCTCGGAGTCGATGCGGTTTTCCACATGGGAGGTCCTCAAGATGAAACACATCCCGGAAACACAAGACTGCACAGTTACAACGGGGACACATTTGCGCCTGACGGGTACGCGCCGATGGAAAGCATCATCAACGATGGGAATCCCGCCCGGTTTTATCCGGTGGGAGGCCGGCCCACCAATTTTCAGTTTCCTTATTACCGATTGCAGTCTGACGAAAATGGGATGGTCTTCGTCCTGAGCTGGCAGGGACAATGGGAAACCACCTTCACGCAGACGGGGCGCGGACTGCGGATTACCGGCGGTCAGCAGCATCTGGGCGCCTATCTCCTGCCCGGTGAAAAAATCCGCACTCCCATGGGGCTTGTCCTGTTTTTCGAAGGCAATGACGACAGACGCGCAATCAACCTGTGGCGGCGCTGGTTCCTCGACCACAATATCCCGAGGGTCGGTGGAAAGCTCATTTCTCCCTTTTATGCCAACTATCCGGGCAGGATATACAACGAAATGGAAAAAGCCACTGAGAAAAACCTCAAAAGCTATGCCGACCTGTATTTGGACCATGATATCCCTTTTGACTATCTGTGGATCGATGCGGGCTGGTATGAAATGAACCCAACGATTTCATGGCCGCGTACGGGAACCTGGAAGGTCGACAGGAACAGATTCCCTGGCGGTTTGCGCGCCGTAACCGATTATGTCCGCCTGAAAGCCGGCGTGAAGACAATTCTCTGGTTTGAACCGGAACGGGTGACAAAAGGGACCGAGCTATACGCCGAACACCTTCCGTGGTGCCTTCCATGCAAAAGCAGTGAAGCCCTTTCCATTTCCAACCCCACGGAAATAGCTGCCGGGACGCGTTTGCTGAATCTTGGAGACCCGGAAGCCCGGAAGTGGATTACAGACCGGATTATCACCATCATCCGCGATGAGGGCATCGACCTGTATCGCCAGGATTTCAACATGGACCCGCTGGACTACTGGATTGAGAATGACATGCCGGGACGCGGCGGCATTGTTGAAAACCACTATTGCACGGGTTATCTCGGAATGTGGGATGATCTGCATGCCGCCTTCCCCGACATGGTGATCGACAGCTGCGCATCCGGCGGCCGCAGAAACGATCTGGAGACAGTAAGGCGCGCACTGCCTCTGCACAAGACGGATTATGACTACGGCGACCTGTCCTCGAAACATGGGTATCATCACTCACTGTTTCAATGGTTCCCCTTCTTCGGGTCCTTCAACTGGCCTGCCGATCAGAAGGACGTCTACTATCAGCGCAGCTCGATGCTCCTGGCCTATCACGGCTGTGAGGATGTTTTTCAGCCCGGGTATGATTTTGGTAAAAACAGGGAATGGATGACCCCTTGGCGGGAAGTCGCGCACTGCTTCTATGGGGATTATTTCCCGCTTACCCCCTACTCCCGCAATGACGGGGAATGGATCGGATGGCAGTTCAATCTGGAGGAAGCGGGCGAAGGCCTTGTCCAAATGTTCATGAGACCCGGATCGGTTGCCGCTGCAGCTTCTTTCCGCCTTGAAAACCTTGAAGAAAATGCGATGTATGTCATCAAGGACTACAATACGGGGATTAGCTCAAACATTACCGGCAAGGAGCTGACGAGAGAGGGCCTGGCAATGACCATGGGAAAATCTCCGGATTCGGGATTGTATTATTACAAGAGAATCGCAGAGACCGGACCATGAAAACCGGCCTCACGGGCTCCGACATAAAGACTGCATGCAATCCGAAAAAAAAGGTTTCACGAGACCATTCCGTGTCAGAATCGCTGGAACCGGCTGCCGGCAGGTCGTGCCTGCCGGCGATGAAAAAGCCTGGCAGCATGCGT
>CAZFWQ010000541.1:0-2402 GCA_964522755.1 uncultured Oscillospiraceae bacterium
ATGATAGCGGAAAATAGCCAGTGGGATAGGATTGTTGTTCTGGCTGATGCCGAATTGGAAGGTATAGCCGAGGAAGGCGCGCTGGCATTCAATGAGATCTGCCAGCTCCCGTCAAACTACTATCATGTGCTTGATGTGCGCCATGGTCCCATGGTACTTGTTGACAGGCGTACCTTGGTCATCATTGCCTGTTCTCCGATCGAAACGGCATTGCAGGGGGATCTGATAAGGGATGTCAAAGCAACGGGTGCCTATGTGGTCACGGTGAGTGGCAGGGATAGTATTGCCTGGGGATCGGACTGCAATATCCAGGTCCCTGAATATCTGAATATCGGTGTCATGGGTGTTCCATTCATCTATGTCCCGCAAGCGTTGTCTTTTTACAAGGCATTGGCTCTGGGAGTGAATCCCGATGAGCCCACCGGTCTGGAGTCCTGGATAAAGCTGTAGAAGAGCCGAATCATTCCGAATGACGGGCCAGATGCAAAAGGCCTGCAGAAGGAGGCGCATGATGAATCCGCATCCGCTTCAAAAACTGGTCCGAGATCACAAGAATGGCAGCAGCAAAGGAATCTGTTCTGTTTGCAGCGCAAACGAATATGTGATTGGGGCCGCCCTCAATCGTGCTTCCCTGTCCGATGCCTATGTACTAATAGAATCAACAGCCAATCAGGTTGATCAATTCGGCGGCTATACGGGAATGAAACCTGCGGATTTCATGCGTTTTGTCCACGGCATTGCTGAAAAGCATTGTTTTCCATTGGAGCGGGTACTGCTGGGGGGAGACCACCTGGGGCCGCTGACATGGAAATCCGAACAGAACGAGGACGCCATGCTGAACGCGGAAGAATTGGTGCGGCAGTATGTTTCGGCCGGATTCTCCAAAATCCATCTGGATACCAGCATGCATTTGGGAGAAGACCGGAAGGACAGGCCATTGGACCCGCTTGTGATGGCACAAAGGGCGGCCAGGTTATGTCAGGTCGCGGAAGAATCCTGTCAGGTTGCGGAAGAATCCGATCGCGCTATGGAAGAATCCTGTCAGGTTGCGGAAGAATCCGATCCCGCTATGGAAGAATCCTGTCAGGTTTTTTCAATAGGGCGTCCGGTGTATGTGATCGGCAGCGAAGTGCCCATTCCGGGTGGAAATCATGAAGATGACGAGGACCTTCAGATAACCAGAGCGGAAGATTTCAATAAAACTGTGGAGATCTTTGAAAAGGTATTTCTTGAAAAAGGGCTTGCGTCGGCATGGGAACGCGTCATTGCCGTCGTGGTGCAGCCAGGGGTCGAATTCGGCGATGAATCCGTCCATGCATATGACAGAAACAAGGCCCGCACCTTGTGCGAACAATTGAACAAGTATCCGCGCCTTGTCTTTGAAGGGCATTCCACGGATTATCAGACGCCATCCTGTCTCAGGCAAATGGTGGAAGACGGCATCGTCATCCTCAAGGTCGGCCCGCAGCTGACCTTTGCCCTCCGGGAAGCGCTGTTTTCACTCAATCTGATGGAGATGGCTTTGTTCAGCGGCACAGGACAGATCGAGCCTTCCCGTTTCATGAATATCCTTGAGGAAGCCATGCTGCGGAATCCTGACAACTGGAAGAATCATTACCACGGAAACGAAGCGAAACAGAAATTTGCCAGGAAATACAGTTTTTCCGACCGGTGCAGGTATTACTTCCCGGATCCGGCTGTACAGGCTTCGCTGCAAAGGCTTCTTGCCAATTTGCGGAGCATCCCGATTCCACTGTCACTCGTCAGCCAGTTCATGCCCATTCAGTATGGCAAAATCAGAAATGGAAACCTGTTGAATGATCCGGAGGCAATGCTGACGGACAGCATCATCAATGTCTTTGACGCATATTATTCAGCCTGCGGATTGCAGTGAAGTGGAAGCTGTAAAAGAATGATTGAAATAGGGGAGGATGAACATCATGTTGCTTGGAAGGAAACAGTTTAAATTTGTCTTTATCGGTGCGGGCAGTTCAACTTTCACACTCCGGCTTGTTGGCGACATTTTGGGAGAGGACTTTATCGAGGAGGCGGAAATTGCCCTGGTGGACATGTTTGACGAGATCAACCGCTTGCACCCAACCGCTGCCAACGCGCACTTTATTCAGTTGCGCATGTTCCATGGCCGTGGCGGCACGGTCGGGCGCGGCGGCGGTCCCAGCTTTGAGGCCATCCTGGCGCAACCCCCTGGCACGGTGCGCGGCCAGATTCGCCTGACAGAACAAGGTGAGGTGATTGGCTCCAAATATGCCAACCCGGAAATTGGCCGACGCAACCTGGAAACCCTGGTGGCTGCCACGCTAGAGGCCACCCTGCTGCACCACACCCAGTCGGCCGAACCTGCATTTACCCAGTGCGCCGCCGAGTTGTCCCTGGCCAGCATG
>CAZFWQ010000542.1:0-2388 GCA_964522755.1 uncultured Oscillospiraceae bacterium
AATTCGACGTCACGGCCCTGGTCAACCGTTGGATCAACGGGGGGCTCACCAACCACGGGCTGCTCCTGATGTCCGCCAGCGATAGCGGCCGGGGCAAGCGCATGGACTGGTGCTCGCGTGACGGCAATCCGTGGCGCTCGAACAACTGGCCGCAGCTGATTATCTATACTACGCCGCGCCCTGTCACGAACCTGCAGTCGTCTGCCCCTGTTCGCTTTGGCCATCATTGACATATAACATTCAGGCAGGTGGATGAAAACGTCACGTATGGAGGATTGATAAATGACGGGAATAAAATCATATCGGACAGGACGCATTGGCGCGTCCATTGGTGTTTTTGCGTTGGTGGCAGCCATTGCGCTGCCTGCCGGTGTCATGGCCGGAGGGGCGGTGATTGAATACGACCGGGCGGCAAAGAACAGGGCCGGCCTCCGCCGTTCGGACGTGTGCCTGTCCTGCAGGGGTGACCGGAAAGACCATCCGCCCCGGGACGCCGTCAGGGAATGGCAGCCCACCCGGGTGGAGTGGTCTTATATCATGGACCCGGATTTCGTCGCGCACGTGCAATCCAACAGGGCTGATTTCGTGGGAACGCTTAATACCGTTCTCGGCGAGGGGCCCGATCAGGACGCGGAAGCGTTTGATGGCAGTCGCATGGTCGCGCCCTGGATGACCGGGTTTAATGACGGCAAGGGCATAGGCTGGGAATGCGTGAACAAGCCGGAATCCCTCGCCTGCCGTATCGACAGGCTCGAACGGATTATCGGGATGGGGGTGGACACAATCCAGTACGATGATTGGCAGTGCAACCTGGCAAGCTACGCCTGGGGTGGCGGCTGTTTCTGCAAATACTGCATGGATGGATTTGCCCGGCATCTGGAGGAGAATGCAGGCCAGGATACGATGAAGGCCGCCGGCGTCAAAACCTGGCTGAAGTTCAACTACCATGGGTATCTGCAGGAACGGTTTGGCTGGACGACGGTGAAGGAGCTCCTGGCAAACCGTGAAAAGGACCCGTTGAACGAACATTTCCGGGCGTTCCACCTGCTGTCCACGCGAAAGCATTTTGAAGCGCTGCTTGACCATGCGGAACACGTATGCAGGAAGCCCATCCATCTGACCGTCAATGGGACCATGGCGGCGGGATCGCTTTCCAGCGACTTCATCCTCGACAAAATCGACTACCTCGTTGGGGAAACTGTCGTCCGGGACCATGAAGATTTTCTGAGGATCATTCACATGCTGCGGATGGCGGATGCGCTCAATGTGCCCCAGATATGCTCGCCGCTCTTTGAGGGAACAACAAATCCCGATCCCGGGATTGTGCGCCGGGCGATCGCGCTGGCCTATGCGATGGGCCATCGCATGCTGATCCCGTGGGATGTCTGGCCGGGTCCGCAGCCGCAGGGCTTCAAGGGTTACTGGCGCTGGTATGGCACCCCTGCGGAATATGGCGATCTCTATAGCTTCGTGCGTGCGCAGTCCGGGTTGTTGGATGGCTACACGGCCTGCGCGGATGTGGTGCTTGGCGCACCCCTCGCCAGTGATGAAGCGACCGCGAACAGGACGATGAAGAAGCTGATTGCCCTGTCACAGGAGCTGGCCCTTGCCGGGTACCCTTGCCGGTATTCCGCGTACGGGATGGTCGCAGGCATGATTCATGTTCCAGCAGACGGCCGGGATATGCAGGGGGCCATTGCATTGTTCACGTCTCCGGACGGATATCTTGCCCGGGAAGATCGTGACGGGTTCCGGCGCCAAAGCCGCGACATCCGGACCTACGATCCGTCTTTGAAACTGGTTTACGATCAGCCGTTCGCGGGACGCACAGGACTTGACGGCTGGACCATTTTATCCGGCCGGCCGGTCGTGGGAGACAGCGCACTGGACAGCGGTGCGGAGCCGCTGGAGATGAGGACCGATGCATCGTTCGGGCCGATAGGGAAGATATCGTTTGAGGCAAAGTCCGACGCCCCCGGTGATTTTTCGGCGTTCATCGGGCAGGGATCCGAGGAGGGCCTTTTCCTCCAGCTTGGCGGCAAGGGCAACACCCGTACAGGCGTGACCATGGACGGCAGGAGCATGGGCTGGGCTGCTTTTGGCGTAAAACGCGGTGAATGGCAGAAGATTGAATGGGAACTCACAAGGGATGGCGAGGTTGCCCTCGCGGTTGATGGGATGGCCCGGTTCGGCACGCAGTTGCCGGGAACCGTTTCCGGCCCGGTTGGATTGTACGCATACAAGCATGCGCAGATCAGGAATGTGCAAGTGTACGCCTTGCCGCCGGCCACGGTTGAGTTCCTCGGCACGCTGGTGGAGCCGGCGTGGCATATATCTGACACGAATCTGATGGTCTTTCCGCGCGTTCTTTCAAACGATGCGGCCGCT
>CAZFWQ010000543.1:0-2371 GCA_964522755.1 uncultured Oscillospiraceae bacterium
GGTCCCGCTTCACGTGCGAGATGGCCTCGTCGACGAAGTAGGACTGCTTGCTGGTGGTGGTAATCTTCCCGGCCTCCGGATTGTATTGGAACCGGATGTTTTCGGCCTTCGCCGCATCATATTCCTCCTGGTCGATTTTGCCCTGTTCGAGCATGAGGCTGAGGCACAGGTGGGCCCTTACGATATTGGCCTTGATATTGTCCGCGCTGATCGGCATGTATTTGTTCGGCCAGTTCGTGATGCCTGAAAGACTTGCGCATTCGGCAAGGCTGAGGTTGCGGACATCCTTGCCGTAATAGCCCTTCGCGGCGGTTTCAATGCCGTAGAAATTGCCGCCCATGGGTATCGTGTTCAGGTAAAGGGTGATGATCTCTTCTTTTGTCAGGCCTTTTTCCAGCTGGATTGCCTGCCATTGTTCCTGAAGTTTGCGCTTGATGGTGGTTTCCTGGTTGCCCGTCAGGTTCTTGATGAGCTGCTGGTCTATGGTGGAACCGCCCTGGATGTCCACGGTCGGGTCGATGATATGCTTCAGGTAGGAGATCATGGCGGCTCCGACACGTTGATAGTCCACCCCGTCATGTTCCAGGAAGCGTTTGTCTTCCAAGGCGACATAGGCGTTTATGAGCGTCTGCGGAATTTCCGGATAATCTATCCAGACCCTGTTTTCCTCCTGCTTCAATTCCGCCATGGTATTTCCTTCTATGTCATATATGTATGAGTTGAAGTTTCTCACTTTCAGGGTTTCCGGATTGATGGCGGGCGTGGATTTGATGATGCCGTAGACTCCCCCGGCGACAAGTCCGCCGCCGATGCAGCCGATCAGGAAAACCAGCATGACGGCCAGAAGCAGTATCTGGCCGATGACGCCAAGGACGATTCCCGCCGCGGTGCGGGTTCTTTTTTTAGGATATGCGCTTGATGCGGTTCGAACAGGGGCTTTTCTTTTGGATGTTCCGGATCCGTTCATGAATGCTTTTCCTCCAGAGTGGCTTGTGGCTTGCGTGGGCATCTGCATTATATCACATGACGTGATGGGGTCGCAAAAATGGGGGGGTATTGGGTTGCGGTGATTGGGAGGTTGCCGGGATCGGGGGTTGCGGGATTATAGGTTGAAGGTGCCTATGGCTGCAGGGTGGCAAACACTACATGGACTATGTTGGGTAACTTCTCCTGATTCATTTTTGACAATTGTTTTCATGTACTTTCAAGTATGGATTGTTTTGGCTTATTGAAGAAAAAACTATGAAAATGTTGATAGTGAATTCTGTATAGAGAAATAATCATGACAAAAATGTTAGTTATTTTTATGGATATAAAACTTTGACAAAATCCAATACGTGAAATCAAGCCTTTGGTAATCATTCCCGACTATCATCCCAAAGTTTTACTGACGCTTGACTCCATCATAATTGCTTTAGCCATTCTGATTTTCATCCATTATTTCGGTTAGGACATTTATGAGGATATCATTATCCTTACGGCTTTTGACCGCAATTCTGAAGTAGCTTTTGTCCAATCCTTTGAAGTTCTCACATTTTCTGATTAATATGCCTTTTTCATATAGCCTGGCATATAGATCAACTTGGCAAGGGGTTTTGAAAAGGATAAAATTGGCATGACTTTCAAAAACGTGAAATCCAAGCTTTCTCAATTTCTGCGACAAGTATTCTCTTTCCTTTGCAGTGTTGTATCCAGTTTTTTTGATGTATTCCTTGTCATTCAAGGCGCAAACACCAGCAACTTGTGCAGGTGTCGAAACACTCCACGGTTGGCCGGCTTCAAAGATTCCCCGGAGAAGCCCCGGATTTGAAGAAATACAGTAGCCTAGCCTCAATCCCGCCATGGCGAAGAATTTTGTAAATGCCTTGAGAATCAGCACATTGTCAAATTCGTCTATGTAACGAGTAAAACTGTAATTCTCTTTTTTGTCCATGAAATCCAGAAAACATTCGTCTATGATCAAATAGCTATTGCTCTTCTTGCATTTTGCCGCGATTTCATAAAGCAATTCTACATCGGTCAGCATGCCCGTAGGATTATTGGGATTGCAGATGAATACTATCTCGGCATCATTGATTTCATCCAGTATTTCCGTACTGATTTTGAATTCGGTTTCAGGCTTCAGTTCGAAGTGGCTTATGCCGCAGCCAACGTTTTTGAGTGCAGTTTCATATTCTGAAAAAGTTGGAGCCGTCAACAAGGCCCTTCCCGGTCGGATGGCATAACACAGCCTGTAGATAATATCCGCCGCACCATTTCCGCAGAGAATCCGTTCTCCACTTACATTTTCATATAGGCTGATGGCATTTACCAGATCATTGCAGTCTATGTCAGGATAGGCTTCATATCTTTGAATGGAATTCTTTAATAT
>CAZFWQ010000544.1:0-2367 GCA_964522755.1 uncultured Oscillospiraceae bacterium
CCTCGATGGCGGAACGCATCACAACAGCCTCCGTAATCCCGACAAGCGCGTCAAACCGATCATGATATCTGCTGTTCAAGCTAAGCATGATCTCATTCCTCAGGAGAGCGGCTGGCTGCTTCCAGTTTTCACAGGTGATGATGTTGACCGTTTTGTCGTTTCCCGCCTCAAATCTTGCTGTCAGGCCTTTCACCAGGATCGGGACGATTTCAGCCAGGTTTTTCCCCCCGACAGCCGTGAACAGGATGGAGGCTTTCGCGATAGCCGAGGAGATCTCATCGGCGTCCGCATAGGAAAGCGCTTTCACATTCGAGACCAGCATGTTTTTTTCAGCGGCGCCGAGAACGTTGATGCCGTATTGCTTTCTGGCATTGATCAGATCCGCAAGTTCCCGCACTTTCTCGACGAAGACAAAGTCTTCATGGCTCAATGAAAGGAGATGGGCAATGAAACCCCTTGCAATCTTGCCGGCGCCAAAGACAACGCTAAAAGCCATGAATCGGTTCCTCCCCCATGCAAGTACCAATGCCTGCCCCAATGCCAGTCCCAACGCCAGTCTCCATGCTTGCCCCAACGCCAGTCTCCATGCTTGCCCCAATGGTTGCCCACTTGCCGAAAGTTTCCTTTAGCGCGGGGTACAGGTCCTCGTATATCGCGAATCTCGATCTTAAGGTTTCACCAAGATTTTCATCCGGTTCAACCACATGATCAACTTTCACCCAATTTGCGATGGCTTCATCGGCCGATGAAAACCAGCCTGTTCCAATGGCCGCGAACATGGCCGCGCCCAAAGACCCGCTTTCCTTCTCGCGCATGACGCAGAACGGCATCCGGAGCATGCTGGATTTCAAGCGGTTGAGTCCTTCATCAGCGGCTGCGCCGCCTCCGGAGCGAATCTCCGTCCCGGCTCCGCCTGCCATCCTCGTCCAAATGTGGTACAGGCTGAAAACGACTCCTTCCAGAACGGAATAGACCAGGTCTTCCGCATGATGACCATCCGACAATCCGAAGAAGACTCCCCTTGCTTTCGAATCCCAGACAGGCGCCCTCTCCCCCCTAAGATAAGGCAGGAAAACGGGAGGCGGCGAACTTCCGCATCCCGAAAGCCTGTTTGCAAGGCTCCCCCATTCCGGACCTCCGCCGAATGTCCTGAAGGCCCAGGCCATGGAGGCCCCGCTGTTTGCAGTGACGCCGTACTGCACGCAATGACGGAGGTAGGGGCCGGAGATGAGCTCTTCGTCCTTTTTCGCCCGACCTGTCACCATGCCGATATGTTCTGACGTGCCGGTTACGTCGAAGCGCTGGTCTTCCTTCATGATCCCCATACCGAACAGCGATGAGAAGAAATCGCTGCAGCCGACGTAGACCGGCAGCCCGCAAGGGATTCCCAGTTCATCTGCGATATCCTTGAGCAAATGTCCCGGCGCTTCCCCAGGCATGAAAAGCGGTGGCAGCTTTTCCCCCGCCATGCCGATTTGATTCAGGAGTTCTTCATGAAAGGTGCAATCGGCCAGATTCGCGAGACCTCTCCAGCTGTATGGATCGGAGGCATAGGTTCCCGTGAGCCTCCAATAGATGTAATCCTTGGGCTGCAGCAGTTTTTCCGCCCTTTCCCACTCCCGGGGCAATTCCCCGGCAAAGTGGAGGACGCGGGGAATCGGGTACGAAGCCAGTTTTGGGTGGTTCATGGAAATATGCTCGTTGAAGAATTGTTCGGAGAATCGACTTCTGACACGATTCAGCTCTTTCTCTCCGCTTCCGTTTCTCCAGCTGGTGACGGATAGTCCGCCTCCGGTTTTCGAACCGTCCTGCAGCAGATAGGTGCCAACCTGCGCGGTCAATCCGATCGCATGGATCCTACCCTCGGCAAGCAGCGGCGCCAACGTTCGCAAACCCTTTCCCATGGCCATCCACCAGGCTTCGGGATCGGTCTCGGGATCCATCCCGGGCCGCCTTTCATATGGCGTAACAGCTGTACTGGAATCTCCTTCCCTTGAAACACACATGACTTTGACCGAGGAAGTGCCAAAATCGATTCCGAGGACAAATCCTTTCATATCCAACTCCCTGCTGGTTTTATGACGTCTGTTGCTTTCCCCGGTGAAACTTGGCGGCGCCTGTTGCGTCGACCTGCATGCCTAAAAAAGGAAAACCGCCTTGACAAAGCCGTCCGGCCTTGTCTTCGTCATCATCAGGGCTTCTTCATACTCTTCCAGCCTGAAGAAATGCGTTGCCATGCTTTCCGTCGATACGACCCCGTCCTTCAATAGATCCAGTGCCTTGTCAACTAAATTCCAATTATTTCCGGTTCCGAAAACCCTCAGGTTCTTGATATGGATATCATCGATGTGAATGCGGATATCCTCA
>CAZFWQ010000545.1:0-2351 GCA_964522755.1 uncultured Oscillospiraceae bacterium
TATCCTTGAAGAGGGTGCAAAGCTGTTGTGTCTCTACTTTGCATTCCGGGTCTTCTTAGGCAAACCTGGACGCTGGCAGTATTTCTTCACATCGGGATTCGTACTGGGTTCCGGGTTCATGTTCATGGAGACCTTCGTATACATGGTGGAATATGGTGACATTTACTTTGTGCAGGACAACAAAACCTACCTGCTTGAATTGACAGATCCATTGTTCGCCGGAATTGTCGCTATAGGACTTTTCCTGATCTTGAAGGCAAATTGGCGGCATGCTTTACTGTACGTTCTGCCGCCTGTCGCCTTGCACTTCTGCCACAACGCGGGGTTGATTTTCCTGAATGATGTACCCTGGTGGCCGGCTTACTTCCTGGCCTACGTTGCCGCAATCCTGGTATTCTCATGGGAATATATTCGCGTGTTCAGGAAAGCGGAAACCCGGGTTGAAAAACCGGTTATGCCCGTAAGTGGAAGCATGAGAATTGTCAGCAGGATATTAAGGTAACTGAACCTTCTTTCCCCAAATGCAATAGGTAAAAAAAGGGGCGATTTCACACCCCTTTTAATTTCTGATATTTCGCTCAGGCCGCCAGGCGGCCTTTCTCGCCGGCAGCCTTGACGAATTCCACTTCGTCGTCGGAATTGATGACGGTGTCCCGGTCATCGATTTCGTCGCCGTTCACCAAGATCTTGCAGTTGTTTTTGGGGATGTTCAGCACCTGGCCATAGGCTCTGATGGCCTCATTGATAGTTTTTCCCTCGGCATCGCCTACTTCGACTGTGTTCACGCCGCAGATTAGCTTTGGCATAATCGTTCTCCTTTTTTTGTGTTGCCCAGTTCCGTTATGGAACCGGGAATTGTTTACGCGGCTACGTGCCGCATGTTTATTAATGTTTCAATTTTCCTTCATGTCTCCGGATTTTCTGGGAACAGCAACCTTGACCCTGCTTGTCGAAGGCACTTCAATCACCACGGTGTCATGCAGTTCGACGAAGTCCTGGAATGCGCGTACCGCGTTTTCACAAACATTGTCGAATTCCCTGACAAGCGCGACACGCACCCTTAGGGCGTCCATGTCCCAGTCATCGAAGGTCTCGCAATGATCCACGCTCATGCCGGGCCGGGTGTATATCTGTTTCCAGTCTTTGCCCAGCCAGCCTTTGTCCCTTGCCTCTTCATAGTCGAACCAGCGGCCTATGCGGTCAGAGTAATGCCTGTCGCCGGGCTTCATGTCGGCAGGCGCTATCTTCAGCAGTTTATAACCGCCGTGGATCAACACCAGATAGCCTGACGACCTGCCGTTGAAGCAGATCTGCCACTGCCAGTCGTGACGCAATGCAAAATCCCTGAGGATCGCATTGCAGTCATCGTAGGCCTCCCGGATGTCCAGGAACTCATATGCCGCATTGGCAAGCTCAGGCGTCTTCCATTTCAGTCTGTGGAGCTTGACGTTCACGGCATAACTGGTTGCCTGGTTCCAGCTGTTCATGGTGTCATACCTGAAGTGGTTCCTCAGATAATCGGTCATCTGCTGTTTTGTCATTGCGGTCTATCCTCCTTTATTTCCTCCACATCGGCGAGCCTGTAGATGTCGCGCCATGTTCTACCGCATTCCTGGCATGCGACCTGCTGCGATGCCCGGTTGCCTTCTATATCCACTGACTCGCCGGTTATGTTTACTTCCTCCATGCAGAAAGGACATGACGAGCCTGTCGCCAGATGTCTTTTCACCTGTTTCTTTGTCAGCTTTTTGTTTTCCGGCATCTGCCCTCCATGGGGAATATCGCACATCAGGCGCAGCAACTGCATCAGAGCTCCGGGCATCTTCGGCGGCCACGCCTTATGCAAATCTCCGACATCCCGCTCCCATTTGCGACGTGCCATTGCCCAGGCCAGCGCATCCCCGCGCTGCTTTGCGGTTAGAGTCTTCAGCATCGATACCGGGGGCAGCACCGTCAATACCGACTGCAGAGAACTCCGCAGTTCGCATATCCCGGCGGCACACTGCGTGCCGTCTTTCAATTTCCCTTCATGTGTTTTACCGGCCATTGCCAGCCTCCCTTCTTTATATTCGTCAAGTTCAGTCCAGCAGAACCATGTACTCCCGGGGCCAGTTTCTGAGGAATATCCCCAGACCGGCCTCGACCGTGGCATGGTCCGCTAACATTTCGGCACCTTTTATCAGGTCGTAGAGCGCAACAGCCTCTGGACAAAGTTCCACGCTCGCGGCGGTATACGGATTCTTCACCACTTCGTTTTCAGTTCCTATCTGGAGTTCGGAAAGCAGCTGCCTCTCGTCTTCAGTGAGTTTCATCGCAATGCCGCCTCCATTCACTGGAAACTCGCAGACCGT
>CAZFWQ010000546.1:0-2345 GCA_964522755.1 uncultured Oscillospiraceae bacterium
TCTGCAACTCGAAAATGAACTGAAGAACATGAATGACATATGATGGCACGGCACCACGGAAGTAGACGCATATTGACGACATGAGCGAATCAGTGATTAAGCATGTTGCATGATATGGAGTCTATGCAAATATCTGTTTGTGAACCTTCTTTCGGAGGACATTCTTTCGGAGGATATCCTGGTCCTGCGGCATTATCTGATATAATTGCTTTCATGGAATGCATTTTCATATGGAGGTGGAATCATGGAACGAGACATGGACAGGCTTGTCAGGCCCATGAACTTCAAGGCATGCAGGTTGAGCAGTTACGACATTACGGGAGGGAACGCCGATGCCTGGGCGGATGTGGCTTCCGGTGAGACGAAGGTGCTCGCGGATATCACAGGGCCAGGCATCATCAGCCATATCTGGATAACCATCAATTCGCGGGATCCTCTTTATCTTAGGAAAGTCCTCCTGAGGATTTATTGGGATGACGAAGCGGAGCCGTCAGTCTGTGCCCCGGTGGGTGATTTCTTCGGCCTTGGCCATGCGCGTCCCTTCACTTATCAGAACGCCGCTTTCAGCACATCCTGCAATAACGATGGAAAGCTTGGCGAAGGTGTGGCAATGAACTGTTGGCTTCCCATGCCTTTTGTGAAAAAAGCACGTGTGGAAATCGTCAACGAACAGGAAGAAACACTTCCGAGCATCTATTTCTATGTCGATTACCAGCTGCATGCATCCCTGCCGGACGATGTGCTTTATTTCCATGCCAGCTGGCACAGGGACAACCCCTGCGACGGATGGAAAGGCAAAGGCAGTGTCTGGGCCAGTTCGGACTGGTTTGCGCGGCATGAGGGACCTGAAGACTCAAACCTAAGCGACGAGGGCAACTATGTGATACTTGAAGCCGAGGGCAGGGGTCACTACATCGGTACCAGCATGTGCGTCGACCACCTGTACAAGGGCTGGTGGGGCGAGGGCGACGACATGATCTTCATCGACCGCGAGGGAAACAGGGAGTGGCCGCCGGACATGCACGGCACGGGCAGTGAAGACTACCTCTGCCACGCATGGGGCATGCAGAAGGCCGCGCACATGTATTCCGGCGAATCCTGGTGCGAGATGGAAGACCACCACAACTGGGGCAAGGTGTGCGTGTACCGTCTTCACATCGCGGACCCGATCCCGTTTGAAAAGAACATCCGCATCAGCATCGAGCATGGTCACGCGAATGACCGCAGCGACGATTACGCCAGTGTGGCTTACTGGTATCAGGACGAACCGCACAAGCCCTTTGCACCGATGGCGGCCATGAAAAGCAGATTGCCTGATATTTGAAACCGCAATAGATATCCCGGCTCTTTTGGCCTGGCCTCTTCAATGGATTCATATGTGGAAGAAGCCGAACATGATGGGAATAGGTGCCAGTGAAAACGATGAAAGACGATGAATCACGATGAGAAATGATGAAAAAGTGACCATCCAGCCCATTGGGGGATTCGTCGGCCGTCCGGATTTGCTGGTTGGCTTCACGACCAGGTTCGGCGGGGTCAGCGATGCGCCGTTCGACTCATTGAACATGAGTTTCCAGCGTCAGGACAGTTCGGAAAATGTGATGCGGAATTATCAGAGGCTTGGCTTTTCACTTGGCGTTCCGACAGGCAGGATGGTGCGGGCGAAACAAATACACGGCGTCATCGCCATGGCGGTTGATGAAAAGGATGCTGGAATCCATGAAACCTCAAAACCCCGGCTGGATGGGGCGGACGCGCTTGTCACCTCGGAAAGGGATCTCTTGCTCCTGACCACGCATGCCGATTGCGTGCCGATATTCCTTCATGACTCGGCAAGACAGGTCGCCGCCATCATTCACGCAGGTTGGGAAGGCGCCCGCAAAGGCGTTTGCACCGAAACGATCAAGGTAATGAAAGACAGTTTTCAAAGCAATCCCGAGGATATTACGGCAGCTTTCGGCCCTCATATCGGATTCTGCTGCTTTGAAGTGGGAGAGGATGTCATCCGCCGATTCACGGCGAGACCTTTCTGGTCGGATTCTTTCCTGCAAATCAACGCAAGAGGCGGGATGAATCTGGACTTGCAGTCTTTCCTGACAGCTGAACTTCTGCATTGCAAACTGATTCAGGGCAATATCCACAGCACGAAGGAGTGTACGAAATGCAACGGTGAAAGATACTTCTCACATCGCTTCAGCGGAGGGAACACGGGCTGCGGAGCCGCATTCATCATGATGAGGGGCGCACCCCCATCTGCAGTTGAATCCGGCGGATGATTCGCAAACGGCAATTCACACCGGACTTGGAATCCACATCAGATTTTAGAGGAGATTTCGCTTGACAAG
>CAZFWQ010000547.1:0-2343 GCA_964522755.1 uncultured Oscillospiraceae bacterium
TCCACCTCGTCCGAAGTATCGGCAACTGGATGCGATGTGTGCATGCACATCGTATTTTTTATGCGGAGGCCATCATGACGTACGACATAGCGATTATCGGGGCAGGACCGGCCGGGGCGACCCTGGCAAGGAAACTCCATCCCGAATACAAAGTGCTTCTTCTGGATCGGAGAGATCTGATCGAACCTGAAGGACGCCAATCGGACAAATGCTGCGGCGGCCTGCTGGCACCGGATGCGCAGGAAATATTCGGCAGGCTGGGCATGGCGATTCCAAAGCGGATGGTTGTGGATCCCCAGCTTTTCCTCGTAAGGACCATGGACTTCGACAACAATCGCGAGCGCCATTATCAGCGTTTTTATTTCAATATGGACCGCACGAGGTTCGATTCCTGGCTTGTCTCGCTGGTGCCGGAATCGGTGGATTTGGCTTTCGGATGCAAATTCACGGGTTTTGTCGAAGAGAACGAAGGCGTCAGTTTTGCGCTGACACATCAGGGCAAGGTACATGCCGTTCACGCCCGCCTTCTTGTCGGTGCGGACGGGGCATGGTCGAGGGTAAGGAGACAGGCTTTCCCATTGCAGCCCATCAGGCAATACGTGGCCATTCAGGAATGGTTTCCCTGCCAGGATGCGCTTCCTCATTTTGGCGCGGTGTTCGACAGCGAAATAACAGATTTTTACGGATGGACTTTGTCGAAGGACAATATGCTTGTGGTGGGGGTCGCTCTTGAAGAAGGTCCGGATATCATGAAAAAGTTCAACCGCTACAAGGAAAAACTGTCCGAAGCGGGCTACATTCTCGGAACCCCCGTGAAACGGCAGGGTGCTAGGATCAACCGTCCCATGAACGGGAAGCAGATAGTCACGGGGAATGACCGGGTTGCCCTGGCGGGAGAGTCGGCCGGTTTCATCAGCCCGAGTTCGGCCGAGGGAATCAGCTATGCCGTGAAGAGCGCGATGGCGCTTGCAAATAGTCTGGAACCGGGCATATACGGTGTCGGGAAGCGATATGCCAAAAGCACCGCCTATCTGCGCCGCAACATCCTTTTGAAGAATTTGAAAAATCCGTTCCTGTATCGGCCGACCCTTCGCAACCTGGTCATGATGTCCGGCATGTGCAGCAGCAGGATCGAAACGGATTGATGTCCGGCATATGATGGCATTTCCTATGAAATGTCCTGCCGTCGTGATGGGGGTTTGCGGACATACCTCGGGCTTTCCCGATCCTCCAGGTTGACGGTATCCCGAAGGATGTAGAGGGGCCTGTTCTTCACCTCGTCGTATATCCGTCCGATATACTCGCCCATGATGCCAAGGATAAGCAGTGTGATGCCGTTCAGGAAAAGCGTGGCCGCGATGAGCGAGGCCCATCCCGGCTGGGTTCTTTCAGGCATGAACAGCCGCTGCACAAGCACTGAGACGAGGTACAGGAAACTGCCGGCCGAGATGGCGGAACCCAGCCAGGTGGCAATCCTGAGGGGCTTGCAGGAGAAGGACATGATGCCGTCCGTGGCCAGTTTCAGCATTTTCCGGAACGGGTACTTCGTGGTGCCGGCAAAGCGCTCCGCCCGTTCAAATTCTATGGCTGTCTGCTTGAAGCCGACCCAGCCCATCAGTCCGCGCACATAGCGGTTCCGTTCCGGAAGCTGCTTGAGGGCATCGGCCACGCTCCTGTCAATCAGCCTGAAATCTCCCGTGTCGACCGGAATGTCCACATCCGTCATCATCCGGAGCATGCGGTAGAAAATCTTGGCCGTTGATTTCTTGAAGAAAGAATCGCCTTCGCGGGAAGTCCTCTTTCCGTATACTATGTCGTATCCGCCGCGCCAAAGGGCAATCATCCCGGGAATCAGTTCCGGCGGGTCCTGCAGGTCTCCGTCGATGATCACCATGCATTGCCCGCCCGCGAAGTCCATGCCTGCCGTGATGGCGCTCTGGTGACCGAAATTCCGTGAAAAGTCCACAAGCTTCACGCGCTTGTCTTCAAGGCATACCGCCCGAAGCATGTCTGCTGTCTTGTCCCTGCTCCCGTCATTGATGAAGACGATTTCATATGTTACACCGGTTGCATCCATCACCTGCCGCAAACGGCGGCAGGTTTCGCCTAGCACTTCCTCTTCGTTGAACATGGGAACGACAACGGAACAGATGATGGATTCCATAAGCACCTCCCATGGCGATTTCATGATGGGAACCGTCCGTGCCGGTCCGGCACGTCACTTGTAAATCACTTTCTTGTAAAGGATGAAATTCCAGGAAACGATGAAGAACATGATGAGGATTTTCGGCAGGTAAAGCACGGGCCAGGATCCCTCTCCGGAACACAGGGCCAGCAGGCGGC
>CAZFWQ010000548.1:0-2305 GCA_964522755.1 uncultured Oscillospiraceae bacterium
CGATGCCCCAGGGCAGCAGGCCGAAAGGGATCAGCGCACCGGAAAAAAGGGTGAGAAAGGCATTTCTGATGGCCAGCGCCATCCACCCCGCGTTTTTGATGTGAATGGTCAGCGCAGCAAACAGCAGGTCCATCGCAAATCCAAGGGAAATGGCCATCAATAAGCCCGGTATGAACAAAAGGCCCGCCTGCCATCCGGCCGGGCGCATGTCCACGCCAAGCAGCGGCACAAGCAGCAGGGTTGGGATGGAATAAAAAAGGATATGCGGGATCCAGCGGCCAACCGTTTCCGCCATCAGCTGGAGTATGACGGACATCGGACGCGTGTATCTGGATGCCAGTGTGCCCTCCCAAAAAGCCAGGGAGGCGGGAGAGACGATGTTGAGCTGTTCTGAAAGGATGGATGAAAGTACGGCATAGGTCAGGACCTGCGGCAAAGAAAGACCCCCGGTGCCGGCCCCTTCCCTGAGCAAGGAACTCCAGACGGCAAGCATCACAAGGAGGGTGACAAGACGAAGCGCCCAACTGCCGATGACATTGAGCACCCCGCCATCGAATGTTTGCGTGGCGCATAGCCTTCCGGTGGAAACATAGGGGGCAATGCGGCCAATCAGGCCGATCGAAGACCTTTTCATGCTTTGAATATACAGTGGGTGCCGCTGATATGTCAACTGCGCCAGTTATAGCCGGAACCGGCCAGTATCAGCCTATCGTGAACATGGGCGCGGAATCGTCCGCCGGACCTTCGCCGGATGCGTGCAAGCCGGCCATCCCGGATAATCCCATGAAGGCCGATACGGCCGAACCGTCCGCCGAAGGATGCAGCGTGACGATCTCCCCGGTTCGGAGATCCGGGTCGCCCAACCAATCCCGGCTGTGCGTGCTGATGAGGATTTGCCGGCTGGTCTTGCGGAGAACCTGCAGGCGGCTCATCAGCATGGGCAGTTGGGAAAGAGGAGCTGCGTCGAGGCATGTTTCGGGTTCCTCCAGCAGCAGCAGGGAATCGCTGTCCAGCAGCCACCACAAAATCACAATGGTTTGGAAAATATCTTCAGGGAAGCCGGAACCATCCAAATCGCCATCCAGCCGACCCAAAATTCTTTTGTCAGCCATCAGGAGAGGCTGTCCAACTGCGTCGCGGGCAAACTGCAGGACTCCCGTATTCGGGTCAACGCTGGAAAGGACAGCCGTGATTCTTTCCAATCGCGTCCTGCGGATGATGGGTGCGGTTTTGGAGACGGCATCAAGAAAACCGCATGCGGAAGGGTCCGGCTGCAAGTAGGCAATGGAATCGAAAAAAACAGAGAGTTCCCGGAAGCCGGCATTCATGCCGACCTGCTCCAGCACTGTCTGCATCAGCCGCTCATTGTCTTCCCTGTCGGAAGGGTCGGGACGGATGATCAGCGGCTGGCTGTTTTTCCAGACTTCTTCCCTCGCGATGATTGGCCGGCGGAACCCGCGGTTTTCCTGGGTGACGGACAGGTGGTATGTCCAGAGGGCGTGACTCTTTTCATCTTCCATGTCCACGGTGATGCCGATATTCGGCAAAGATGGATCGTAAGGACTTCGGAGGCTGGCGAGGCCACCGCGTATGGAAACGGCGGACTGCATGCCGCCGCCGTCTGAAACGATGTCGTGAAGGAATCTGAACACATCCAGGCATGCCGATTTGCCGAGGCTGTAGGGGCTGAAGAAGAAAGCCCGCTTTTCCAGCATGATCTCCGCGCGTTCCATATTGCGCCAGTTCAGGAGCTTGACCCGCTGCACGATCATGAAGCACCTCTTTTTCGGATATCCCGCCTGTCTGCACTTGGAAAGGACATAGCCTTAACAGGGCGTGAAGATGTGTTTTGTCTATATGATACACGTCATGCGGTTTGTCTTCAACCGACTTTTTCAATCGAAGGCAAACACAAGCGTAAACTGACTGTATAATAGTTGTAATATGGGAATAGTAATAATCATGTTAAACTATTTTCAGATACTGCATTGTATCAAGAGCGTATTCATCGTTCATCGGTTTTCGGATAGGGATTTTTCATCCCGCGAAAGGAGCGCAATGCGCAAATCAGCAAAATTTTTCCTTGTACTGTTCATGTTCCCGATTCTTGCATTCGGAGTCTCCAGCTTCTCAAACCTGGACGCAGGGCTTGATGTCGTTTCTGCAGCAACAGCACCTGCACCCACCCCTGCACCGACGCCTGCGCCGACGCCCGCCCCAACGCCTGCACCAACACCCGCGCCATCACTTGCGCCGACGCCAGCGCCAACTCCGACACCAACCCCCACGCCAGCGCCCGCACTTG
>CAZFWQ010000549.1:0-2290 GCA_964522755.1 uncultured Oscillospiraceae bacterium
CAAAACCGAGATATGCCATGATGACGCCAACGATTCCAGAGGATATTGACGAGATCAGGCTCACACGCGTCTGCGTTTTGAAGTCGATTTCCTTGGTGAGGATTGTTCGCTGTATCATCCCAAACGAATTGATGATGAGAACGAGGGCGAGAACCCTTAAAACGGGTATGAGAAGCGGCTCGTTAAAAAAGCTGCTGATGGCCGGGGAGGTAAGGAACAGCAGCGCATACATGATGGCTCCCATGGCCAGGTTGAAATAAAACACAGTGGAGTAGTCGGTCTGGTTTGCATTCGGTTCCCGGATCAGGGCATATCCGAAGGAACTGTCCACAATTGCTTCCGAGACGGAGATGAATACGTATATCATCGCGATGATGCCGAAATCTCTTGGAAGCAGCAAACGGGCGAGAAGGATTTGAAACAGGATGTTAATTCCCTGATTGGCAATCAAATCCGAAAAGCTCCAAAACATTCCTGTAATGGTCCTTTTCTTCAGATTCGCTGAATTATCCATTAATTACCCCGTGTGATTCTTGACACTTTGTTCATGTAGTATTCATAAAGAAGCTTGATTCTTCTCCTGAATGGCAAAGCACAGTAGAATCCGCGACATTCCTTGCTTTTGAGTTTTCGCAAGTCTACGTTGTTGATGCATATTTCGTATTCAAGAATGCTTATGGTTTCTTTCACGGTATCTGTGAAACGGTAGTCTGTAAAGGTGTCGAAATCGGTCAGCAGCTGGATATCCTTACGGTATATCATATTGTAGTGCTCTCTTGCCTTTTGTCTCGTCATGGTTTTTGGCAGACTGGTCCAGGAACCCTTCACATCTGTCCTGTATACTGCCATGAAATCATTCAGATAATATGCGTAACCCCTGCTGGCCAGAAGCATCTGCAGAGGATAATCACTGACGAACGCGTTAAAATAGAAAGGAGGAAATGTTTCAAGCTGCTTTTTGGGGAACAAAAGAGAAACGGTGGGGCAAAAGCCGCCTCCGCCGCGAATAATATCTTCGGTAGGACAAATGAGATCCCGATCATATGGATGGACATTTTTCCCAGTTGGCAGGTTGTCGCCATTGAAGATTCTTGCAGCGTGAAAGCACAAGGTGCAATCCGGATGGGTTTCCATATAATCAACCTGTGTTTGAAGTTTCACCGGTGAAGTCCAATAGTCGTCACCCTCGCAGATCGACAAATATTTCCCTTGCGCCCTGGTGATGTTGAAAGTCGAATTGATTCTGACTCCTTTGGAGTATTGATTTTCAGTTTGGTAAATCGGTTTGATGATATCGGGATGCTTCTCGACATATTTCCTGATAATTGAAGCCGTGTTGTCAGTGGAAGCATCATCGTGTATCAGGACTTCAAAATTGAAGTTTGCTTTCTGCATCAGGAATCCTTCCAATGCATCCGCGATATAATGCTCATGGTTATAGGTGATGCAGCATATGCTGACCATAATGTCTTTCATGCAGGCGTCCTTTCATATATGTGTATTTGGAACGCTTGACCCTATTCGGAAAAGGGCATTCCCCTGAGATCGAATCGCGAACGGCCGTATTATGGTTGTTTGCACATTGAAAGCGAGATTCTCCGATTATTTTCTGTTGTCAGCTATTCCCGGGGCTGCAATGGCATTGCTGGAAATCATGACATAATTGCCGCGATTGCGTCATGAGAGTGCCTTCCTGACAACAGAATCATTGTATCAGAAAATGAATTGGCGTAAAAGTAGGTAAAAATGAGAATTGAAAATTATGGGAATTATATATGACAAACAATAATGGTGGAATGACAATACGAAGTATTTGGCAACGGCATATTTGGAGCACAACATTGAAACAAACATTGAAACAACCGGCAAAACAGTTGATCTTCATATCCCGTTTTGTTATCATTGTCACAAACTTGATTCTATTCTGGAAAACAAAGACAGTCCTTTTTTGCCTCTGATTACAGTGACTGGCATGCATTCGGCGACTGTTGTCCGGAATGACGGTGAATTGCTTGAACCAAACATTGTCCAGGTAATAGGTGCCACAAACAATATCATTATCTGCCAAGGGAGGAAAGCATGAGGAAACTATTGACTTGTTGGATGCTGGTACTCGCACTCTGTTGTACCATGATACCCCAGACGACGTCAGCGGCTACGTTTTCTTATGATCGGCTGATCATATCAGTAGTCAATTATTACCAGGCCGGCGATTCAGATTATACCCAGGCCATCATACGCGCCAATCTGTATCTGAGGGCAAACGGCGGAGGAACGATTTTATTTCCGA
>CAZFWQ010000550.1:0-2287 GCA_964522755.1 uncultured Oscillospiraceae bacterium
GATTGTGACATTTGTTTTCCCCTTCATCCAGTCCCACCACCAGAGATTTTCCCATTTGCCGGCGACGTCCGTGGCGTATCGGATGCAGAATTCCAGTTCGGTCGGTTTGTTGGTAACCGGGAACGTGCTGCCATAATTGATTAAGGATTCTTCGGCCGCTGCCGTCGTTGTCGCTTCAATTGTCGCCGCCTCCGTTGCCGCCACAGTTGTCGCTGCGGTTGTCGCTGCAGCTGCTGCCACAGTCGTGCTTGCTGTTGTGGGAGCTGCAGTACCGCCACAACCAGGCACCAGGGCCAGGATCATTACCAATGCCATAAGGATTGCCAGTATTCGCTTCATGTGATGTCCTCCTTTTTATTATGAACTGATAGATCGGCGCCAGCAAGATAAAAAGACCATGAAACCGGAAACATATCAGAACAGGAAACCATCCTCCTTCCATATACAATTTTGATATACCGACACTGCCTCCCAGGCGCCTTGGGGAGAAGTAGCAATGATACTCCGGGCAAATCCCTGTCAGCCCTTGAGCGAGCCAATCATGATGCCTTTGACGAAGTGCTTTTGCACGAAAGGATAGGCAATCAGCATGGGAGCGCTGGAGATGAAAATCAATGAGTATTTCATGGTTTCCGCCATTCTTGTCTTTTTGGTCAGGAACTGGATCTGATCCATGTCGGTGACCCAGGTCAAGTCCATTGCCAGCTGCTGGTTCATGATCAGGATACCGCGCAGAACCAGCTGCAGAGGCCATTTCTTATTATCCGAAAGAAACAGCAGCGCGCTGAAATATGAGTTCCAGTGGCCTACGGCGATAAAAAGTCCGATAACCGCAATGATGGCCTTGGAGAGGGGCAGCGCAATCCTGGTATAGATGCCGATCTCACTGCAGCCTTCAATTTGCGCGGCTTCATACAATTCATCCGGAAAGCTGGTTTGATAAAAAGTACGTGTGACAATCATGTTGAAAACACTGAACCCGGCAGGGATGATCATGGAAGCACGGCTGTTGATCATGCCCAGCTTGGCGATCACCAGGTAAAACGGGATCAATCCGCCCCCGAAATACATGGTGAAGACAAACAAGCCCATCAGAATGTTTTTCCCTTTTAGTTTTTTGCGGGACATCGCATAGGCGCACGATATTGTGATGGCCAGTGCGTAGACTGTTCCAACAGAAGCGTAGATAATGGAATTAAAGTAACCGGTCCAAATCTGTTCGTTCATGAATACATTTTTGTACGCATCCAGATTAAATCCCTTGAACCAAAGAAATGTTTCGCCCATGGCCGTGGCGTCGGGATCGCTGAATGAAGCGATGACTGTGAAATACAGCGGGTAGATGATGATAATCAGGATGATTATCAGCAATGAATAGACTATCGTGTCGAATACCCTGTCTGATCTTGATGTTTTCATTGCCTATTCTCCCCAGTCAATATTTTGTGACTAGAATAGCGATGTTTCGCCGGTTCTCCTGGCAATCGCATTGACCGCAACCAGCAGCAACCCATTCACAACTGAATTCAACAGGCCGATCGCGGTGGTGTAGTCATATTGCCCGCCCAGTATTCCCTGCCGGTAGGTGTATGTCGACAGCACATCCGCGGCATCCATGTTAAGGGATGTCTGCAGCAATAGGATCTTTTCATATCCGACACCCACTAGGGATCCAAAGCTGAGGATCAGCAGGATGATAATCGTGGGGACAATCGCAGGCCAGTCCACATGGATGATTTTCTGTATCCGGTTGGCACCGTCAATGATCGCGGCTTCGACCGTTTCCTGGCTGACCGCCGAAAGGGATGCCAGATAGATGATTGTGCCCCATCCCGCGCCCTTCCAGATATCGGACCAGACATAAAGCGACCAGAAGTAATCCGGATTTAAAATGAAGTCTTTCCTTTCACCGCCCAGAAAGGCGACCATGGCGTTGATGACGCCGGTGTCTTTTTTCAGGAACAGCAACAGCATGCCGCAGGTTGCGATGGTTGACAGGAAATAAGGTGCATAGGTTATCATTTGTATGGTTTTCTTGAACTTGTGCGAACGCACTTCATTGATCATGAAAGCTAGTATGATCGGGATCGGGAACCCGGCAATCAGACCATACAGGCTGATTCCCACCGTATTCTTGATCAGGGTCCAAAATGTCGGGGTTTTGAAAAACCGGATAAAATGCTCAAAGCCGACCCATTCGCTGCCGCTGAATCCAAGTCCGGCATGGAAATCCTTGAAGGCAATTTGTATGCCGTACAAGGGCCAGTAATTGAAAATGACTACTGAC
>CAZFWQ010000551.1:0-2286 GCA_964522755.1 uncultured Oscillospiraceae bacterium
GGAAGCATATGTGAAGGCTTCAAGGCTGGTGGGTGAGGCAGCTGCGCGACGCCTGTTCTGCCTTGAACCCCGCAGAATCCTCGGCTTGCCGGATCTGGACGAAGCCATTGAAGATGGTTTGAAACAGAATTGAAAAAAAACAAGGGGGCCCTGCCTTTTCGTGGTTGTATTATAAGCATGCGGGATTGCACTTCCATGTATGAAACGTGATTTGAAAAGCTGTTTGAAATGGTCAGTGCTTGCATAATGAGATATAATGATTCAGATGCAGCCGCCATTTTTGGGAAAAAATGAAGCTTCATTGACAGAAGCAAATATGTTTTGGAATGCTCAGATTTATTTCATTGGAGGGATATCCGGCACTGTCTTGCTTGCTATCCACCCAGAAACCGGCCGTTTTGCCTGACATCCATGAGTAGGGTGAAGCGGATGCCGGATAAACACTCCCATGAAGAATGAAGATGGGATGAATCGTTTTATATGGTGGGTCAAATCTATACTGATGGGGAGATATTTCATGTTTACAGACAAAACGCTCCTGATCACCGGTGGCACAGGATCATTCGGCAATGCAGTACTGATGCGGTTTCTCCAAACAGGCATCGCTGAAATCCGCCTTTTCTCACGTGATGAGAAGAAGCAGGATGACATGCGGAAACTCTACAAGAATGACAAGATCAAGTTCTACATTGGCGATGTGCGGGATTTGGCCAGTGTGAAGAATGCTATGCATGGGGTGGACTACATCTTCCATGCTGCTGCCTTGAAACAGGTGCCTTCCTGCGAGTTCTTCCCGTTGGAAGCAGTGAAGACAAATGTTTTGGGCACTGACAATGTATTGACCGCGGCAATTGAAGCCGGGGTGAGAAAGGTCATCTGCCTTTCAACGGACAAGGCGGCGTATCCCATCAATGCCATGGGCATTTCAAAAGCCATGATGGAGAAGGTTTTCGTTGCGAAGTCCAAGACCGTATCGCCGGAGAAGACGCTCATCTGCGGCACGCGTTATGGAAATGTCATGGCATCCCGCGGGTCCGTCATTCCGCTCTTCATAGATCAGATCAAGAGCGGACAGCCATTGACAGTGACGGATCCGGACATGACGCGTTTCCTCATGAACCTTTACAATGCGGTGGAATTGGTTGTGTTCGCGTTCCAGAATGCCCAGGCCGGCGACATCATGGTCCAGAAATCTCCTGCCTGCACGGTTGGAATCCTGGCACAGGCTGTGAAGGAGCTCTTTGACTATCATGGTGAAATCAGGACGATCGGCACACGCCATGGCGAGAAGCTGTACGAAACGCTGCTGACGAAGGAAGAGCATGTGCATGCCATAGACATGGGCGGGTTCTACCGGGTTCCTGCAGACCAGCGGGATTTGAACTATGACAAGTACTTTGTCGAAGGGGATGAAAAACTGACCTCGGAAAAGGAATACAATTCGCATAATACCCGACGTTTGACATTGGAAGAAGTAAAGGAGAAA
This sequence comes from uncultured Oscillospiraceae bacterium, assembly GCA_964522755.1. Lineage (GTDB taxonomy): Bacteria > Bacillota > Clostridia > DSM-8532 > DSM-8532 > JAEWSN01. The sequence continues at coordinate 1,487 of CAZFWQ010000551.1, forward strand.
CTGCTGGAGCTGGAATATGTTCAGCAGGAATTGAAAGCCTGGAACATTCTAAAGCAATAATGGCATGAAGGCAATAATGGCATGAAGGCAATAATGGCATGAAGGCAATAACAGCATGAAGGCAAGAACAAGAGGCAGGATTTTGTGAAAGGCTGGAACAGATACATGCGCATTCTGGTGACTGGCGCGAAAGGCTTCGTGGGAAAAAACCTTGTCATGTCGCTTCAAAACAGGGGACACTCCGATATCCTTGAATATGATATCGATTCGGATCCTGTCCAGCTGGACGATTATGCACGCCAGTGCGGATTCGTCTTCCATCTGGCCGGAGTGAATCGTCCACAAAACCAGGATGAATACATGCAGGGGAATTTCGGATTCACGTCGGTTTTGCTGGATTCCCTGAAACGACATGGGAACAAGGCGCCGGTGCTCATATCGTCATCCATTCAGGCAGCTTACGACAATCCATACGGTCAGAGCAAAAAGGCCGGAGAGGATTTGATGTTCTCTTATGCCGAAGAAACCGGTGCGCCGGCATTCGTCTATCGTCTGCCAAATGTGTTCGGAAAGGGATGCCGTCCCAATTACAACAGTGCGGTGGCTACCTTCTGCTACAATATGACTCGTGATTTGCCCATTCAGGTGAATGATCCGTCTGTGATGATGAACCTTGTCTATATAGACGACGTGGTTGATTCATTCATTGGGGTCCTGGAGGGGAAGACAGGTGCGGGAACCGGAAGAAAGCCCGATGCGAAAAGTGAAGGGCCTTCAAATGGCGAAACAAGCGGAAAACT
>CAZFWQ010000552.1:0-2281 GCA_964522755.1 uncultured Oscillospiraceae bacterium
CGTTTCCGAACAAAGCCATGTCAGGATCCGCGATGCTTCTTACAGCCCCTTTTTCCGTGCGGGCAAGAAGGACCGTCCATTCCGGCAGGGACTCGAACGACTCCACTTCCACCGGACTCCTTGAGATGTAGACGGGAACCTGCGTGCCGGTCCCGTTCCACGAAACGGTTATGAATCCTGTCGTCTCAGGCGCATTCGCGGCGGTGAACACGCCATCGGCCGTCACGGTTCCGACAGCCGGATCCGCCGTCCAGGTGAAACTGGTATCAACCCCTTTGACATCGATGCCCTCGATATACCCGGATGCATTCAGGTCAACCGTTTCACCGGCAGATACCGTCAGCGAGGGGCGGGACACCCTGATTTCCGTGAGGGCGTCTGGAATGATGAAGCTGGCCTGGCCCGAAGCGGTTCCCGCGGAAGCCGTCACCGTGTACAGTCCCGGCGCGCCGCCGGCAGTCAGGGTCCCGTCCGGGGCAAAGCTTCCCCCGTCCGTCGTCCAGGCGATTCCGGGCGGCACATCCGCCGCATGGTATCCGGAGTCCGTCGCCTTCACCTGCCATGATGCCGTGGAACCCGGCAACAGGTAGCTTTTCCCCGGATACAGGTACAGGCGTGCGGCAGCCTCGGCCGGAAGCATCCGGGTGAAGGGATCCGGAATGCCCGAAGAGGGGGTTTTTGAAATGAGCAGCAGGACATTCGAGACTTTTCGCTCGGAACCGTCCGACGGCCGGTTTAGCGTAACGGGATCAATCGTACCGGGCAGCCTGGCAGAAGCGGTGGATGAACCTCCCCCGTCGCAGACAATGGCGTCCGTGCACCCCATCTGAAGCATGAGGCGCGCCCCTTCGACATAGCTGACTCCATTGCTCCATGCGGGCTGGCGGCCGTCGACCTCCAGCATGACCACCCGTCCGTCCGGCTTTTTCCCAATCAGCGTCGCGGGATTGATGTTGGTCCCGCTGAGGCCCGCTGCGGGAATTCCATTCTCAAGCAGGCGATGAAGGCCGCCCACAGCCTCCGTGACGCCCGTCCACTGCCCGTCGAGGTCGCGCGCTTCAAGCCGGACCACGTCCCCGACGGCCATCTGCGAGAGGTTGATGTAGCCGTTCATGCCCGTGCGGGCCGACAGCACGATCTGGCCTGGGCCGATCGGGGTCCCCTGGGTATCCGGAAGCACTTCCGCCACGACGCCCTCGATTGCGCCGCCGATGACAAGCCTCGCATCCGCCATGTTCACGACGACGTCAATGCCCAGTTCATCCGATCCGGCCCTCGCGCCATACAGGGAGGAATACGCATAAGGACCGAAATCCCCCTCGTCCTTGTTGAAGTGAAATTCATTCTGCGGCTGACCGTTCCTGTACATCAGGTACTGGATGGCAGGATTTCCCAATACGGCTGAACCATCCGCCCTGAATCCCAAGGCAAAATAGCTGGAGCCATCGGAACTGTAGACGGCGCCATTGCGGACGAGGAGGCCAAGCGGCGTGCCGGTGGCGAGGTTGAAAAAGTCGCCGTTCACGCCGCCAACCACATTCAGGCCCGTTGCACGGGCATCTGCGATGAAACCCGAGAGGGTTTTCCTTTCCGTGAGAGGGGTACTGCCCCAGGCCAATGCACCGGCTTCCGGGTTCGCGGTGTCGAGGGTGAACGTATTGAACACCACTGCCCTTCCCCCGTTGTTAAGTCCCTTCCAGGTATCGTACGTAATGCCGCGGGCGAGTTCCAGGGTTTCTGAAATGATGGGGCTGCCGGGAAGCTGTCCCTGCATGTCCCGATAAGTGATCGCGCTAGCCGAAACAGGGGGTAAAAGTGTCAGCACGCCTGCCAGCAGCAGGGCGACCATGTTTTTTCCTTTGTATTTCCTCATGCTTTTCTCCTTATCCATGCAATCCGCGTGTAAGCGCAGACCAGTTGCGTGTCAGCAGCTTGCTGCCGATTGGCGAATGATGACAATCCGCGCAAGGGTGCGGACCGCAAGAGCCGACTGCCGTCCCCACCAGTGTAGCACAGGTAGCCGCCTTGGAAAAAGGTACAACCGGAATGACGCCAAAGCGTAAACCTTATGAAATGAAAGACTGGCTGGACCGCTTGCGGCAGGTTTGCCTTCATGACCCTCTTGGCAGTTCGCCGCCGCCGCAAGACTCAGCATGGTCGGCAGTTCCGCTTGATGGGCATATCGGTCGACGCACACTTTCCGGATGACGTGAAAAGCAGTCGGCGAACACTTTCCGGACAACATGAAAAACGGGTATGGACAGCGGAATCGGTGGTATAA
>CAZFWQ010000553.1:0-2280 GCA_964522755.1 uncultured Oscillospiraceae bacterium
AACCGAATGGCGGATTTCCGTCAGCCGGCATTTCCTGCGACGTATCGGTATCCGGCGGCACGGCAGACGTGAAAGCGGAACTGATTGCCCCGAACGGGAAAACGATCTGCACGACCGGGTTTGTAAACGCCGAATCGGGCACGTTACGTTTTGAAGTGGCAAATCCTGATGTCTGGTCGGCTGAAATGCCGAATCTCTATACGCTGCTGCTTTATTGCGGAAGCGAGATCATCCGTTCCCGGGTCGGATTCCGGAAGATAGAAGTGAAAGATTCCATTCTTCTCATCAACGGCCAGAAAGTGAAATTCCGCGGCGTCAACAGGCACGATTCCCATCCCGTGCTGGGGCACGTCGTTCCGTTGGCCCACATGCGCCTGGACATGGACATCATGAAGCGCCACAATGTGAATTCCATCCGGACGTCCCATTACCCCAACGATCCGCGTTTTCTGGAATTGTGCGATGAATACGGGTTCTATGTCATCGGCGAGGCGGATCTGGAATGTCACGGCGCGGGGCCTGCGGGTGACATCAGCTGGATTTCAAACCTTCCGGAATACGAGGAAAGTTATGTGGACCGCGCCCGCCGCATGGTGGAACGCGATAAAAACCGCTGCTGCGTGGTGATGTGGTCCCTCGGCAATGAATCCGGCTATGGGGTGAACCACCAGAAAATGGCCGCCTGGGTGAAAGCCCGGGACACTTCCCGCCTGCTTCACTACGAGGGAGCTACCGGTTGGGGGCGCAATGAACTGGACAGGACCATCCTTGACGTGCACAGCGAAATGTACCCTTCGCTCGAAACCATGAAGCGCAATGTCGCGGAAAATGTCATCCTTGGAAAACCATATGTGCTATGCGAGTACAGTCACGCCATGGGCAACGGTCCCGGCGACCTGCAGGACTATTGGGACCTGTTTGAAACCGATGACAGGTATGCGGGAGGATTCGTCTGGGAATGGACGGATCATGCCGTGAAGGCGAAGACTGCGGACGGAACGGAATACTACGCGTACGGCGGCGATTCCGGCGAGAAACCTCACGACGGGAATTTCTGCATGGATGGCCTTGTTTATCCCGATCGCACACCGCATACCGGCTTACTGGAAGTGAAGCAGGTTTATGCCCCGGTCCGCTTTCATTGCTTCCATGCGGATGTTGGGCTGTGCATCGTGGAGAATCGTTACGATTTCAATGGCCTTTCCGATCTTTCAGTCCGCTGGACGCTGGAACGCAACGGAATTGTCATCCAGGAGGGCAAGCGGTTCCTGCCTGAAACGACCCCTCACGACGTCTCAGTCTTTGAAATTCCTTACAAATATCCTCAAGATGCAAACGGCCGCTGGTTCGTCAGGCTGTCTGTCGTCACGGAAGCATCTCTGCCCTGGATGCCCGCCGGCACAGAGATTTCATTCGATCAGTTCGAACTGCCCATGGCGTGCGAAACGATGGACATCGCGGCATCCACCCCGTCAGCGGGCATGCTTTCCGTTGCGGAAACAGGCCGTGAAGTCATCCTGACCGGAGAGGGCTTCACTTACAGGTTCAGCAAGGTATACGGAGCTTTCACAAGTCTTGTGTGCAATGGTACGGAACTCGCCTCCGGCATGCCTTCATTCGCCGTCTGGCGCGCCCCGACAGACAACGATCGGAACATCGTCCACAAATGGAAGGAAGAGGGTTACGACCGCCTTTCGATGCGGGCTTACAAAGTGGAGACCGACTCCGGCACACCGGGATGCGTCGTCCTGAAGGTCACCTGGTCTCTTGGGGGATACATCACGAAGCCCGTCGTTCGCGGCACTGTTTCCTGGACGGTATTCGCCAGCGGTGGAATCATCATGGAGACGGATGCGTCCGTCAAGGAAGGCCTGCCCTTCCTGCCGCGCTTCGGTCTGCGATGGACCCTGCCGGCCGGGTTCGACAACGTGTCCTTCTTCGGATATGGCCCTCATGAAAGTTACGTGGATAAGCGGCAAAGCACGTGGAAGAGCCTTTTCAAAACCACAGTGGATGCGATGCACGAACCTTATCTGAAACCGCAGGAGAACGGCAGCCATTACGGAACCGAATGGGCTGCGGTCACAAACGCGCTCGGTGAGGGAATCCGCTTCACGGCAGACGATTCCTTCTCGTTCCAGGCCGCCCACCACACCCCGGAAACGCTGGCGGCGGCCATGCATCCGCATGAACTGAAGAACTGCGCGGAAACGGTCGTCCATCTCGACTGGATGCAGAGCGGCGTCGGGTCCAACAGCTGCGGTCCCGAACTGCTGCCCC
>CAZFWQ010000554.1:0-2278 GCA_964522755.1 uncultured Oscillospiraceae bacterium
TTGGTGCCAGCCGGACCACTTTGGCAGCGAACAGGTATTTTGTGGTTGAACGCTGCGACGTGGACGGGATGCTCGGGGGAGAGACGGATGGCAGCAGGTTTGAAATGATCATCATGATGGAAGGGAGTGCGCTTCTGGTCTATCAGGATGGCGAAATGCAGGTACACATGGGTGATTCCATGCTTCTGCCGGCAAAACTGGGTTCATACTGCATGAAAGGGACATTTTCAGCACTTCGGTCATGGGTGCCCTGAGAAAGATGGTTGGTGGTTCATGAAAAAAATCTATCTGCTTTTGGCTCAAGCCGATACCCTCATTTCGGAAGTCATTCGATTTGTGACGAAAGACCCCTACAATCATGCCGCAATCGGCGTTGATGATTCCCTGACCTACTTCTGGTCCTTTGGCCGAAAAATCAGGTTCTTTCCCGTGATTGGCGGATTCATCAGAGAAAAGTTGAATGAAGGACTATATAGGCACCATCCGAAAACCCGCTGCATGATCTGCTCGCTTGAGGTGACGGATGAGGAGTATCGGGAAGTTTGCGCAACCATACGCCATTATGTCCATCACAGGAAGGAATACCATTATAATTTTGCCGGTTTGTTCGGCGGGCTCATCCAGAGACCGTATTATTGGAAAAAACGGCATACCTGTTCGGAATTCGTCGCCACAGTCATTCAGGAATGCGGAATTCACAGGTTCAAGACCCCCCTTCCGCTGACCAGGGCGGATGAATTGCTGATGATACCCGGCCTGATTCCCGTTTTTGAGGGCCTGATGTCCGATTTTGTGCCCGATCTGGCGTTTTCATGAAATACGGCAAGACAATCGGAAGGTTTTCCTGCCGGGAATCCATGCGCTCATTGGAATGGTTTCGGCGGCTCCTGTTCATCCTTCTGCAGTCTGTCCTGTTGGGTGCGCGCGGAACGGATGGTTCGGCTGCAAGGGCGGCTGCAGTCCGGCAGATTACGTGACAATCCCGTCAAGACGGGTTTTGGGGAGGATGAAAGATGGCCAGGAAAAAAGATCCCACCCTTTACTGGAAGGACCGGAAACGGATTCTGGGTCTTCCGATCACCTTTACCAAGTACAGTATCCGGGAAAACAGGCTTTTCTACGCAAGGGGCCTTTTCAACACCGTCGAGGAAGAACTGCTGATATACCGCATCCTTGATGTGAAACTTTCGCGCACCTTTGGCGAGAAGCTTGTCGGCGTCGGAACCGTCACCTTGTTCACTGCAGACAAGACCAATCCTGAACTTCGTCTCACCCATATCAAAAGGCCGCACGACGTCCGTGACCTTATCAGCAGGATGGTGGAAGCGGAACGATCCAAGCTGAACATCCGGGGCAAGGAATTGTTCGGTGTGGCCGATCAGGATGCGAACGGCATGATGGACAGAAATGGGGACGGCATCCCGGACTGATTTATCCATGCCTCCGTATGATACGGCCTGACGTGAGGATTTTCACGCGATCGATGCCGATACTTCAATCGTACTGCCGCCAGCCATACTGCCTCAAGCCGTACTGCCGCCAGCCATACTGCCTCAAGCCATACTGTCGCCAGCCATACTGCCATCCTTATCAGGCCTATTCGTCAAGACTTCATCAATATCAGGCACCAGGACAAACGCAGAGGAGGAAATGAACATGTCATTCAAAATCGCCTTCATCGGGGCCGGCAGTGTCGGCTTCACACGCACCCTGCTCTCGGATCTGCTCACGGTACCGGAATTCCGGAATACCGAAGTGGCTTTCACCGATATGAGCGCGCACAACCTGCAGCTGGTTACCGATCTTTGCCAGCGGGACATCCGGGAGAACGGCCTGGATATTCAGATCAACGCCACGACGGATCGCCGTGAAGCACTCAAGAATGCGAAATACGTCGTCATCTGTGTCAGGGTGGGCGGGCTGGAAGCATTCAAGCTTGATGTGGACATTCCCCTCAGGTACGGCATCGACCAGTGTGTTGGCGACACGCTCTGCGCCGGCGGCATCATGTACGGGCAGCGCGACATCCCCGTCATGCTGGATTTCGCGAAAGACATACGTGAACTCTGCACGCCGGACGTTCTCGTGCTGAATTATGCCAACCCCAACGCCATGGTGACATGGGCACTCAACAAATACGGCTGCGTGAACACCATCGGCCTTTGCCATGGCGTGCAGGGCGGCCATCACCAGATCGCCAATGTCCTGGGCCTTGAGAAGAAGGAAGTCGACATCATCTGCGCCGGCATCAACCATCAGACGTGGTACATCCAGATCA
>CAZFWQ010000555.1:0-2268 GCA_964522755.1 uncultured Oscillospiraceae bacterium
AATATCGGTATTGAGACTTTTTTCTTCACATAACGAGAGTCTTTGCATAACCGGTCTTATGTAAATATGAACATAACACGGGCAAAATTGAGAGGCTGAACCGTACCATCGACAGTTTCTTGCAGGAACAGAAACTTGAGAAAAAAAGCACCCTCGAAAGCATCAATCGAAACCTGTGGATATGGTTGGAGGAATGCTACCAAACGCAGCCTCACAGCGGATTAAGGAATCAGCAGAGCCCACGGCTTGAATATGAAGGAGATTCCAAGTCGTTAAAATTCCTTGAACCAGATCAGGTCCGCAATGCTTTCCTGCATTGTGAGGAGCGCAAGGTGGACAAGGCCGGGTGCATCAGCTTCGCCGGCAAGAAATACGAAGCGGGGTTGCAGTTCGCGGGATTCTATGTGGATGTTGTTTACGATTTGGCAGATACATCCGTGCTGAATCTGGAATATGAAAATCATCCAGGATGGCAAGCGCGCGAACTCGTCATCGGCACACGCACAGGTCCAAAACCAAAGATTCCGGAACGAATGACCCCGGCTCCAGCTGAAAACTCTCGTCTTTTGGCAGCAGCGGCAAAGAAAAATGAGGAACGACGGCAAAAACAACACGCAGCCGTTTCCTACCGCAATCTGGGAGGTGCCAAAAATGTTTGAGGATTTTTATGGCTTTCGAGCCACTCCTTTTTCACGGGACATTCCAGCGAATTCACTGCTCATATCCGCCGACATTGAGGATATACTCGGACGTATGATGTATGCGGCCCAGAAGCAGCTCTTCATGGTTGTGACCGGCGACTGTGGGACAGGCAAAACAACTCTGGTCAGGAAGCTTCAATCCCAATTGGACTCGTCAGCGTATTCCCTATTGTATTTGGCAGACTCAAAATTAACTCCGAGACACTTTTACAAGGGGCTGCTTTCTCAACTTGGCATCGAAGCCCGCTTCTACAGAGGCGATGCCAAGCGTCAGTTGCATCACGAAATCGAACTCATGCGGGGGATCCACCATCGGCGGCCTGTTGTGGTTGTAGATGAAGCACATCTGTTGGACCGAGAGATGCTGGAGGAGGTCCGGTTCCTCCTAAACTTCAAGATGGACGCAGAAAGTCCCATGGCATTGATTCTTGTGGGACAGAATGAGTTGTGGGATAAGCTGCAGCTTCAATCCTACATGGCAATTCGGCAACGGATCGACCTCCAATCGAAACTCTACCACATGGACCGTTCCCAAGTTGGCGCCTACGTCAAATGCCACCTCTCTTTCGCAGGATCAACTGCGGACATCTTCTCGGATTCCGCTTTGGATGAGGTGTTCAGGGTCTCCAGCGGTGCCGCGCGCATGGTAAACAAGTTATGCACGCACTGCCTCCTATATGGCAGTCAAAACGGAAAACGCATCATCGACGACCATATGGTCAAGCGTGTGGCGGAAGGAGAAGTTGCATGAGAAGCTTCACTTGTCATCATGAATGGTCCAGCAAGCGTATGGAAAAGTGGAGCGCAGTGGTCAGTAATGTCGAACAGCACGAGGCCTGGTGTGAATTCTTCATCGAAAGTCGCTCAAGCATTCATGTCTTCGTTGGCAAAGGGAAAATTGGCCGCTTTGTTTCCATCCCGGACTGGCGTGCTTCCTGCTGGATCAACGACCCCAATGACTTGTCCTTTAATAAAGGAAAGCTCGGGAAGATCATGAAAAACACGGTTGACGGTATCACTGTTGCCTATGCACTTCAGAACATGGCAGGACTTTTGCCGTGAGAAATTTGAGTTGTCGGTTGATATACGCTGCTGGTTAAGCAGATTCCTGAGGTTTACCCCAAAACCTGCAAGAACAAAGTCGACGGTCGGCATGCCAGACTGCGAAGCCCGAGGGATGATGAAAGCTTTCTGCTGCTGGTTTTCTTCATCCCTCGGTGCGCTCGCATCGGCATGCCGAATCTGGATCGTCAAGGCACTGTGGAATTCATGGGAGGGGCCCGGCGCAGCCGGGAGGGCACCGTTAATGCCGCAAAAGGCCTTGACGAGTCAGATAGGAGACGGGGTAGCACGCAACCAAATATGGAGTCACATCACTCGACTAATGATTTCAGCAGAAAAGCCTTGCGCATACCGCAAGGCTTTTCGTAAACTCAACAGAGGACAGCTTTTCCGACAATCTCTGGACATACTGGACCGTCTATATCTGGACAGAATACTTTAGCGGCAACAGCGAAGATCCACACAGCGGTGGATACCGCTGGTAATGTGCCATGGAATTGTTTTC
>CAZFWQ010000556.1:0-2254 GCA_964522755.1 uncultured Oscillospiraceae bacterium
TCACGAATTCAATGATGCGCGGATACTTGTAGGGTGCGGTATGCGTCTTGACATGATCCTTGATTTCCTGTGCAAGTTCTTCTGAAGGTTCATACCCCTTCCCAATGACGATGGTGGCTTTGACAACCGTTCCCCGGACAGGATCCGGCGCACCGGTGACGGCGCATTCAACTACAGCCGGGTGCTCCATGATGACGCTCTCCACCTCGAAAGGCCCGATGCGATAGCCGGAAGACTTGATGATGTCGTCCGTGCGGCCGACATACCACAGGAAGCCGTCTTCATCCGGCCAGGCCGTGTCTCCGGTATGATACAGGCCGTCGTGCCAGGAGGAAGCCGTCATGGCCGCGTCGTTCCGGTACCCTTTCATGAGCCCGTTGGGCACGGCGGGGTCCGTGCGCACCACGATCTCCCCGACCTGTCCGGCTTCCACGGGATGACCGTCCTCATCCACCACTTCGATGCAATAGGCCGGGGAGGGTTTTCCCATCGACCCCGGCTTGGGCTCCATCCAATGCATGGTGGCCGCCAGGAGTGTGGTTTCGGTCTGCCCATACCCTTCCATCACCTTGAGCCCCGTAGCCGCCAGGAAACGGTTGTACACTTCCGAATTGAGTGCCTCTCCGGCCGTGGTGACATGTTTCAGGGAGGTCAGATCATAACGCGACAGGTCCTCCCGGATGAGGAACCGGTAAATGGTGGGCGGCGCGCAGAAAGTCGTGACCTTATATTTCTGGATGTGCGCCAGCATGTCGTCCGCGATGAACTTGTCGAAATCGTAGACGAAAACCGCTCCCTCGGCCAGCCACTGGCCATAGAGCTTGCCCCACATCGATTTGGCCCAGCCGGTCTCCGAGATGGTGAAGTGAAGGTCGTCCGGGTCTATCTGATGCCAGTATACGGCAGTGGGAATATGTGCCAGCGGGTACCAATGGTTGTGGGATACCATTTTCGGCATTCCGGTGGTTCCTGAAGAAAAATACAGGAACAGGGTGTCGGATCCTCCCGAAAAAGAACTGCCGACCGGCCTTGAAAACGCGGGTGCCCCGGCCAGTCCGTCAACCAGGGAAAGCCACCCTTCCCGCTCCCCTTTGGCAATAATCCGCGTATTCACCGTCGGGCATCCGGGCAGCGCCTGCTCCACGTACTCCGAGATGCGCCCTTCCGCCGTGCAGACGATAGCCCGGATGTCAGCGGCATTGCAGCGGTATGTGATGTCCTTGGGCATCAGCTGGTTCGTTGCCGGAACCCCGATGGCCCCGATCTTGTGCAGACCCATGAAGCAGAACCAGAACTCCAGGTGCCGCTTCAGGATGAGCATCACATGGTCCCCTTTCCCGATGCCCGCCTTTTGAAAGAATGCCGCCGCGCGGTCACTTTCACGGCTGACTTCCGCAAAAGTCACCGTCCGCTGCGCACCTGCCTCATTGCACCATAGCAGCGCCGTCTTGTCCGGCTGCTCGCGCCCGAGGCGGTCGACGACATCATAGGCGAAATTGAAGTGTTCCGGCATGTTGTAGGTGACGGAGGCCACATGGCCCTCCGCGTCAAGCACCTCATTCACGAATTCCCTGTACAACCTTTCCATCAGCCGATCCTCCCTTCCGCATCCCGGATCACGACAGCCAGGAAAGTGCATCCGGCACCCTCTGCCGCCATTCCATGAGGAACCGTCGCGTCGTAGTAGACCGAATCTCCTTCTTCCAGCACGGTTTCATGATCTCCGATGCGGAACCGGAGGCTTCCGGTCAGGATAAAGTCAAATTCCTGCCCGCTGTGCCCGCGCTGAGGAATGTTCCGGCCATCAGAAGCCTTTTCAAGCGGCGCTTCCACGATAAAAGGCTCCGCCGTCCGATTGCGGAAGCGATGGGCAAGATTGCGGTAGGAGAATCCGCTGCGGCGCTGCATGGACAGGCCGCCCCCCTTGCGCACCACGGCGTAGCCGGACAGGGTGGGGCTGTTTCCAGTGAGCAGGTCCGTCATGTCGACGCCAAGGCGGCTGGCTGTGTTGAACAGGAACGTGAAGGTGAAGTCCTGTGTTCCGGACTCCTGCAGCAGGTATTCCTCATCGGCCATGTCGTGGATCCTTGCCATGTCCGTGGGCGAAATGCCCAGATCCTCGCGGAGAGAGCGGATGCGTGTGGCAATTTCCTGAATCTGGATGTTCATGTCATTCCTCCTATCCTGTATTTGTGCTGTTGGTGTACAATTTTCGCTGAGTATTGGGCACATATACAGGTCTTCCTGGTGGTTC
>CAZFWQ010000557.1:0-2252 GCA_964522755.1 uncultured Oscillospiraceae bacterium
GGTTGGAGACTGGGTACTTGTGCAAGGACGGCTGCTGGAGGGAACTGCGACCATCCAAGCCCTGCTGCCGCGTTTTTCACGGTTTTCACGAAAAGCCGCCGGATGCAGGAACGATGAACAGGTATTGGCAGCCAACATCGACACGGTGTTTCTTGTCATGTCGCTCAACAACGATTTCAACCTGAGGCGGCTGGAACGATTCCTTGTCATGGCCTGGGACAGCGGAAGCCAGCCCGTTGTCGTCCTCACCAAGCGTGATTTGGCCGATGATGCGGATGCCAGGCAAAGAGAAGTGGAAGCTGTGGCAGCAGGCGTGCCGGTCGTGGCGATCAGCGCGGTGACCGGCGAGGGGATGCGGGATCTAGAGCCATGGCTTGTACCGGGAAAGACCCTGGTTGTGCTGGGTTCTTCCGGAGTTGGAAAATCCACCCTCATCAACCGGCTGGCCGGGAGTGAACTGGCCCTGACAAAAGAGATCCGGGAAGATGACTCGCATGGGCGCCACACCACGTCCCACAGGGAATTGTACCTTATGGATTCAGGCGTGCTGATGCTTGATACTCCAGGCATACGGGAATTGCAGCTATGGGAAACCGAAACCGGCCTGGATGAAACATTTCAGGACATACATGAATTGGCGGCCGGTTGCCGGTTCCGGGACTGCATGCACCGCAGGGAACCCGGCTGCGCCGTACGGGAGGCGCTTCGCAGCGGCGTTCTTGACTGGAAGCGGTATGACAGTTATCACAAGCTGGCACGGGAGGTGCATTTCATAAACAGTAAGAACAGCCAACCTGCCCTGAATGCACGGCAGAAAGATAAAAACAAGTTGAATCCGTGGCGCATCCACGATTTATGATCAATGTAAAGCTGAATCCAGGGCATATTCACAATTCATGATCAAGAACAAGTTGAATCCATGGCGCATTCACAATTCATAATGGCGTATCCGTGAATGCCAGGCAGACAGGTCCGTGTGACGGACAATACGTTAGGCGGAGCAATGACGAAAAGGATGAAGGAGCGTGCGAATCTATGACATCGGCAAATCGGACACAAGACCTGTCCATTATTCCGCTGACAGTGGAACACCTCCATGAGATGGCTGTGATGGTTTCCTCCCGCGTGAAGCGGCAGAGAAAGGCGGTTCCTGTCCTGACATCCCGTTTCGAGGCGCCGGATGAACTTGCGCCGGCGATTGCAGGCCTGATCCGTCATGGTTCCGGCTGCATTGCGGCAGAAAACGGGAAACCTGTCGGTTTCATGGCCGGATGGCGTATCGGTGAGTTTATGGGCACGCAGGACGGGGTATTCGTGCCCGAAGCGGGATTTGGCACTGACAGTGCGGATCCGCGACGCATCATCCAGATATTCGACGCACTGTATGCGGAGCTCTGCCGGGAGTGGTGTCATGCCGGGTTCCTCAATCACGCCATCATCACATATGATGAAGAGCGGGAATTCCGAAACCACTTGTTCCACCAGGGATTCGGCGGCGTATGCATGGATGCCGTCAGACCTGCCTTGTCACTGAACTTGCCTGTTCCAGCCGATCTTCGAGTTTTTGAAGTAAAATCGGCAGATGATTCCGCCATGATGGCATGGATGGATTTATGCAACCTTCACGCTGCTTACATGCGGTCGGCACCCCTGTACCTGGGTTCGGCGCAGGAACGCCACGAAATGGCGGAATTGCTTGAATGGCTGTCCCATGACACGCACCATGCCTGGATTGCCGTAAAAACATCCGATGGGACGCCGGTTTCCTATCTGCAGCTGGAAATGGAGACGGACGGTACTTCCATGCTTGTGCGCGATCCGCACAACATGGCTGTGACCGGGGCCTTCACCAAGCCTGACATGCGTGGAAACGGGGTGGCCACCCTGCTTTTGGATGCTGCACTGCGCAAGGCCGCATCACTCGGAATGAAAAGCGTATCCGTCGATTTCGAAACCCGGAATGCCCCTGCGATGGCGTTTTGGGCACGGCATTTCACACCGTTCGCATTTTCTGTCCTGCGATGCGTTGACGGGCGGTTGTTCAGGTAGGGCATGGGGATCAGGCGGTCATTGATGTCATGTGGTGATTGACATCGGACGAGTATGGAAATCAGGCTGGCATATCAATCAGGATGGTATAAAAATCAGGCGGTCATGGAAATAGAGCGGGTGCATCCATCGTCGGATTACACATCATCAGGCGGCATGTTGGCATATCGTCAGACCGCGCTTCCTCAAATATCATGCTTGAC
>CAZFWQ010000558.1:0-2249 GCA_964522755.1 uncultured Oscillospiraceae bacterium
CTGGCGCTCCCGGAAATTCTGGGAACAGCCCGGAGACTCGGCGTGGAATGGGCCATCGTCGAGCAGGACGAGATGCACTGCCTGAACCCGCTGGACTCCCTGACGGCAGGATATCTCAACATGAAGGAAACCGGATTTGTCGAATAAGGAGACCGGATTTGTCGAATAAGGAGACCGGTTTCATTGAATGAGGAGACCGATTTCATAAAAAAGAAGATCGGACTTAACGAATATTCAGGAGGAACATTCCATGAAAAAAGGCGTACAGCTTTACACTGTTCGGGATTTCATCAGCGACCGCGCAATGGTGGCGGAATCTCTGCGAAAAATCAGGGGAATCGGTTATGAAGCCATCCAGGCCTCGACACCCCCGTTCATGACGGACGCGGAGATGAAGCAGCAGATGGATGATGCAGGCCTCGGCACCTTCTCGGCCAACGCGGATTTCGAGCTGCTTGAAAACGATGAGAATGCACTGAGGGCGGCAGTGGAACAGGCCCATGTCTACGGCGTGGATTTCGTGGCCGTCGGCACGCTTCCGGAACCACTGCGTGAATCCAGGGACGGGTACATGCGCTTTGCGGAACGGGCAAACCGGGTGGTGGAAAAGCTCGTGAAGGAAGATTTGAAACTTCTCTACCATCCCCATGCCCTGGAATGCTTCTCATTGGGCGGCGGGCTCAACGGACTCGACATCATGGTGGATGATACGGATCCTGACGGCTTCTGGTTCTGTCTGGACACGCACTGGCTTGCTTCCGGGGGCCTGGATGTCTGTGACTGGATTCGCAGGGTGCGGGGCCGCATGGATCTTATCCACTTCAAGGACTATGCCATCGTGGGATGCACCGATAAAGTGGAGTCGGTATGCAGGCAGTTCGCCGAAGTAGGCGAGGGCAATCTCAACTGGGTGAAGATCATCGAGGCCTGCAAACAAAACGGTGTGAACAACCTGGCTGTGGAACAGGACATCTGCCGGGGAGATCCATTCGACAGCCTGGGTATAAGCTATCGCAATCTGATCAGATACGGCGCATGACCTGTCTGCTTATACATTTAGATATGGCAAAACCTGATTGATGAATGATGCGGGAGGGTGTTCCAATGTCTTCAAAGCCAATAAAAGTCGGCCTGATTGGTTCCGGGGCCATCAGCTACACATACCTTGACAACATGGTCAACAGATTCAAGATTCTCGACGTCGTCGGCTGCTCGGACCTGATAGGGGAGCGCTCGCGCAGGCGGGCGGAGCAGTTTGGAATCCGTGACATGACCAATGAGGAAATCTTCGGAGATCCGGAAATTGAAATCGTTGTGAACACCACTGACCCGGTATCCCACTACAAGGTCACGAAGGATGCGCTTCTGAAGAAAAAAAACGTGCACTGCGAGAAAATGATGGCCGCCAACTTCACAGAGGCGAAAGAACTGGTGGAACTTGCCGGGCAGAAGGGACTGCGGCTGGGCATGGCGCCGGATACCTTTCTGGGTGCCGGGTATCAGACGTGCAGGAAACTAATTGACGCCGGTTTCATCGG
Source organism: uncultured Oscillospiraceae bacterium (assembly GCA_964522755.1). Taxonomy (GTDB): domain Bacteria; phylum Bacillota; class Clostridia; order DSM-8532; family DSM-8532; genus JAEWSN01. The sequence continues at coordinate 1,539 of CAZFWQ010000558.1, forward strand.
AAGACCTGTCAACGTGCAGGCGCTGGTAGCTCGCGGATACCATTATGACTTTCCAGATGATGCGGCACTATTGCCCTTTGTTTTTAACGCTGGAGGAACCATCCCCTACGACATGGGTGGCTACTACATGCACGCCATGGTAAGCCTTTTGGGTCCCGTTCTCCGAGTGGCGGGCTTCGCCAGGGCGGACTCGGAGAAAACATACTCCCATCCCTTTCATCCCCGATATGGGGAAAAGATGAATCTGCAGCACCCGACGCATCTTCAGGCTTCATTGGAATTTGAAGCCGGAGTGTATGGCGGCCTGACCGTCATCGGGGAAAGCATAGACGGGGAGACCTCGCGTCTTGAGATATACGGCACGGAGGGCACACTCGTTTGTCCCGATCCAAATACCTACGGGGGTCCGGTCCTCCTCATGCGCAAAGGCACGGGGCGGTTCATGGAAATTCCCCTTACCCACGGCTATTGCACGGATTCTGAAAAGAATGCCAAACTATCCGGCATTGACGAAACGGACAATTGGAGATTCAGCCGCAGGGGCATCGGCGTGGCAGACATGGCCTGGGCCATGAGGAATGACAGACCCCATCGCTGCAGTGCCGAACTGGGCCTGCATGCGATGGAAATCATTCATGGCACCCTGCATGCCACTGCGCGGGGCGAAGTCTATACGATGACCACCCGCCCAAAGCAGCCGGCCGCGCTTCC